>CAZZIC010000137.1:0-11616 GCA_964653985.1 uncultured archaeon
ATTAAAAAAAGCTATTATTTAATGTTAGGAATTTTTACAATATATTAAGGAATATACATGTTGTATAATTATAATATCCATCCCTTTTATATTAAATAATAAATCCTAACCTGGTCTCTCAATACGACGAAGTATGGGTTGTCATCAAAACCCTTTGAATCTTATATTCGTAAAATAACGAATAACGGATCGTATAGAAAAATTTTAAACCCAATAAAGATTAAAAATATTGAAGTTGCATTATCTTCAAGTTAAGTAAAAAAAAAATTACCAAAAACCTGATACCGCTATGCGGTTGATGTTGTTTGGCTGAGCGTCCAAAAAAAGCTTAACAAGAAAAACACTGAATTTTATGAATGAAAGTATTAGAAGGAAATCAAAAAAAAATTGTTATAATTGTGGGAAAAAAATTGTTGAGGGTACTGGAAAAAAATGTTCAAATTGCAATATTCAATTGAAACCGAATGATATGAACTGGAGGAATAGTTTCCTACTCCTCTTATCATTACTTATGATTATTCCGATAATTATATTGATGTTTAATCTGTTGTTTAAATAATTTTTCGGAAATTATGATATCTGATATACGTTCCCTCCGAATATCAAAATCATGGTCTAAATATAATGTTATACAGTGCTTATCTTCATTTTTTTTGTTTTTATGAATATATGATATAGGAACAACAGGTAATTTTGAATTAGAAACAACCTTTCTTAGAATAGGAACGGCAATTACGTCATTACATCTCCGACAGTTAACTAAAACAACTTTTGTTTCCGAATCTTTATAATTCTCAATATCCTTTAGCAGATCAATGGAAAGATCCTTTGAATTTACAGATATCTTTTTCTCCTTTGGTGCTTCAGGAATTTTCGGTACATCTAATTCTAAATCCTCTTCGGATAAATATTTTTGATCTACTTTTTCAACAGACTTGAATTCCATTTTATCTAAAGTCTGTGACTTTTTAGACTTAGATGATTTTTGCTCTTTTTTTTCTTTTAGATTTTTATCTATCTCAGGAAGCTTAGGTTTAGGGGGCTTTTTTTTTTTCTTTTCTTCTCTTTCCTTTCTCTTATTTTTCTCCAAAATTAAATTAGCGATGAAAATTAATATGTTTATCCCTAACAATGTTAAATTTAGAATAATAATTATAAAGGAGCTAAAGAAAGAAGGAGAAATTAGTAATATGAGGGTTAATACATTAATTAATCCATTTAAAAGCAATATCCGATAGATATTAAATAATTTCTTAAATAGTATAATATTTTTTTTTTTAATGCTTAGACTCAAACCCAACTCGATTCACTAAATAATTTTGTTAGAAATAAATAAAAATTTTCATAACGTTTTTTGCTTCTATAATTTCTTAAACTCCAAAAATTTGTCTTAACTTACTGTAAATTTCTGATAATCTTGAGATTATCTGAGCATCATTTTGTTGGAGATAATACTCTATATATCCTGAAAGACCCTCACTATCCTTTATCCAATCTAAGAAAGATTGAATTTCTCCTTTTAATTCGGGATCAATATTGGCACCACCACCACCACCACTACTCGCACCGCCCATTTTTTGGGCTTTTTGTCCTAATTGGGAATCACCCTCGATATAGGGTCCTTGTGAGCTCATTTCTCCTAAAGCTCTAGCTGTATCCATCATTGCACCCCTCATATCTCCTTCAGGTGAAACATAAGCAATTATTTTATGCTCTTCATCCTTAGCAGCTACAATACTTCCTTCTCCCTTTATAGATGTAGCTGCCATTCTTTCAGAGGTACATTGGAGCATAGAATATTTAACACCAGATATTTTTATAAATTGTGCATTCTGACCTCTCCAACTTGAAAGTACTCTACCTAAGTCTGGACTAATGTCCCAATTATCAGTTGAATAAATTATATCGCTCTTACCTTCTATGACTGCTGTAGCTATAATATTAGGATCCTTTTGCATTAAATCATAGACTGCAGTCTCTGGATCTACGGGCATTTTTTCTTTCTTGTACCTTATTAATTGATTTGATATTTTAATTTAGAATATTAATAAAAATTATGTATTATAAATATAATTAAAACAATATTTTATTCTTTTTTTCTTTTAATATTGATTTGACCAAATTTAGGGGTATACTTTTCTTTTTTTGGGTTTTTTTCCTCGCTTCCTTTTTCTTTAAGCTCTGTTTTATTTTCTGAAAAATATTTATGTTCTTGATCGTAATTTTTGAGTTGATTAATATGGCTTTTCAAATATTTTTCTTCCTTAAATAATTTACCACACACTGGACAGCTAACAGATTGGGTATTAAATATTTTCTTAGGTTTTTTTATAATAACATTATATTTCTTTCTTTGCTTTTTACTTTTATACTTCTTACAATGATGTTTTATTAATTTTCCATAAGGAGGATATTCAAAGAATATTTTACTCCCGTGAGAACATTCCCAATATAATACTTCTGCCCCACAACTTGGACAATCCGTCTTAAAAGAGCGGAGATAACAATGGGATCCATGGGTTTTATAATAATGTCGCATCAAATTAAAAGAAATACTGGGGCTATTAAAATTTTTTTATTAGTTTTATCTATTTTATTATAAGAATTATTGATTTTAAGTAATTAAGGAATCTAAAAGGCGAAATTGCATACAAGTTTAATCTTAAAATAATCTTTTAAGAGCGAGAGCATAATTTAAGAATTAAAAATCTTATATTTCAATAATAAAATTTATTTTATTTGATAACTTTATTAAAGTGAAACAAAAAAGGTGAGAATTATTAAATACGTATGTGCAAGGAAATCTTGTGGGAAGGAAGTTTCTAAAAAGGAGTTAAATGCTTTGCCCGGAATAAAATGTTCACACTGTGGATTTAGGATTTTATACAAAAAACGACCAGACGTTATTAAAAGAATAAAGATTCGTTAATTTATTTCTTGTTTCTAATTTAAATTTGAAAGAATTAAAATTAAAAAAATAGGTCAAAAGATTTTAAATATATAAAGATTTCCTTTTATCTTCAGTATCAATGAATTGAATACTTTCTAAATCTTTTTCTAGTTTATCTCTTTTTTCTTTAAGATTCTTACTAATATCTTCAATATTCTCCAAGGAATATCTTTTCTTTATAGGTAGATGAAATGATTTCTTAAGCATGTCTAAGAGTGTAATAGAGGCTTTGAGATCTGTTATATCATCATTAATCATTGCTATATTATCAGTTTCTGCAAGAAAGACTAATCCATCAATCTTATACCTTGCCTTAGCTAAAGTAGGAATTAAGCCGTTTGCTCCGATAATAACTCCCTTTTCGATCTTCTGGCAAAGATTTTCATTTATATATTTTTCAATCAATTTAATATCAGTGGAACTAGCAAATATTTTAGGAATCTTTGAATTCAATTTCTCATTATTAACTGGATAAGCACCTACTGTAATGATTAACTTAGCACCACACTTAAAAATGATATCTGTAAGGAAATTGGATATCTTATAGATTCCTTTTGGAGTTAAACTCTGTGCATCTGCTGTTATTAAAAGTACATCTCTCTCACTCTTTGGATCTTTCCAAATAAGGACTTCCGCTTTAGGAACGGATAATAAACTTTGATCAACAATTGCTCCTGCTGGATAATCATCAAAAATGATATCCATATAGTGCTGTGCTTTCAATTGACCAATTAAAGTATCAATTGCGAATTTACCAACGTCTGCTATTCCAGGCATTCCTATTATACAAATAGGGTCCTTAAGATCGCTTTTATTCAAATTTAGATGTTTAATTATTCTTATTCCCGAGATATTCATTTTTGTTTTATCCCTTTTTTCAGATTATTCATAAAATTATTTTGATTACAAAATGCCATTTTCTTTTTTCTTCTAATTTATTTTTCTTCTAATTATATTATTTTTTGCTTTCTTTTGAAATAGTGTAATATGCATGTAGACTCTTGATTTATCGTAAAATAATATTAATATAATATCACCCTTTTGAAGAAAATAGATAAAAATATTATCCTGCTAAAATATAAAGAAATAAGGAGAAAGGATACTTAAAAAGATGGATTTAAGATATAACTGTTTGCGATGTGGTGGGTGCTGTTCACTTCAAGAAGATTCAATGACAAAAAGAATCCCCCTTTACCCGGATGAAGTAGATTCATTAATTAAAATTGCAGAAGAAAGAAATATTAATTTTAGGGTGATAGAGGACTTAGTCTTCCCAGATATATTGAATAGAACAATTTTGGTTATCACGTATAGGATAATTCTTAAAAATCAAAAAAATCGATGTCCTTTTTATGAAGATGAATTAGGATGTTCAATTCATAATAAAAAGCCACTGGCTTGTCAAGCATATCCATTATCGCTAAAACAGATTGATGCTTTTAATTTTCAAATCTCTATTGATCCTTTATGTAATTATGTCAAGAAGAACTACAATAAGTTGAAGCTTATTGATTTGAAAGATCTGAGAAAAGTTTTTGGGGAGGAGTACAAAAAAGCTAAAAATCACTTGAATAGAAACAAGTCAATAATAATAAAAATAAAAGAATTGGAAAATTTTGGAAAAATTAAGATTGGAAGAAATCTTAAAATAGAGAATTTTAACAAATATTTAAAGGAATGGAAGAGGGTCGATTTATATGTCGAATAATGTAATTTCCCTAATTTCGGGAGGGCTGGATAGCCCAATTGCTGCCTATTTGATGCTAAAAAAGGGATATAATCCAATATTTTTATCCTTCATTACTTCATCCGAGCAATATGAAGGTTCAAAAAAGAAAATAATTCGAATTATTAATTCTCTAAAAAAATACTCAAACCAAATATTAAAATTATATTTCATTGACCATATTTCAACTCTAGAGACTTTAATAAATCAATGTAACAGAAAACTAACTTGTGTTTTATGCAAAAGATTGATGATAAGGATCTCTAAGAAAATTGCCGAAAAGGAGAATACTAATATTTTATTAATGGGGGACATCTTAGCAGAGCAAGCAAGCCAAACATTAGACAATTTAAATGCCTATAATGATTTAATGCAGAATATGGTTTTACTCAGACCTCTAATAGGCTTTAATAAATTAGAAGTTATCGAATTGAATCGAAACCTTAATTTGTATGATATAACCTCTGAAGATATTGGAGGTTGCCAATATTATCCCAAGTATCCTGAAACAAATGCTAAGAAAGAAGACTTAGAATTTGCCGAGTCTCTCATTGATATAAATGGAATTATAGATGAATCTATTGGAGACGCAGAAATTTTAAAATTTTGATTTAAGATCTTTTAACAACTCCTCAAACTCAGCATCTTCTAATTCTATCTCTTCAAAACCTTGTACAACCATACTTATAATCTGAGCTATGAGGTGTTTACAGAAATTTCTTTTTTGATTTATAACAACATTTTTATAAAAATCTCTACAACTACAAAATATATACGGTAGAATAACATGCTCATCTTCTTCTCCCAAAACTGTCCAAATTACCCTATTAGATGGCTTATATATATATTTGGTGATTCCACTCTTTAATACATCTAAAATAATTGACGATTTATTTGGATAAATAGAATCTAAATATTCAATTAATTCTTTATCAATTATTGTTTTATCCTTAATCTTATTATGAAAAGAAATTAGAAACTCTTTTGTCGTTTGCATAATTAACTATTGTGAAGCGTTTTGGACGCTCAGCCAGAAACATCAACCGCGTAGCGGTATCAGTTCTTTGGTAGGTTTTTCTTAATTAATAATTTAACTTGAAGATAAAGCAACTTCAATATTTTTAATCTTTATTGGGTTTAAAATTTTTCTATACGATCCATCACGAGTTATCTTCTTGATGTAGGATTCAAAGGGTTTTACTGACAACCCATATTTCTGACAAATGAGATCATCTGCCTTTCGGGCTATACCCAAGTCGGCGTTTACATCAGAATGGATTATACCGTATATGTAGGATTTGAACAAGCCTCTAGAGATGTATGGCTCTGCGTTGGGGTATCTAATAGATTTCGGGTTGATATAGACTCCACGAATGCCTTTCTTTTCTTTATTCATTTGTTTTCTCAATTTCTGGATCTTATCGTCGTATTGGGTGATTAACTTTAGATCATCTGTCCTTTCGATTTTATATTTTAATTCCTTAATTTCATCTCCGAGTTTCTTTAAGAGATCCACATCTGCCAAATTAAGGTGGGAAGCCATCGAAGTATAACTTTCTTCGGTTCGGATGACATCAATTCCTTCTAAAACTCCTTTATATTTAAGATATTCAACTATCCGTAAATGAGGTAATAATTGGAATTTCTTGTTGGAACGCTTTAAAGGAGCGTTATTTTTCCCCCCTTTATTGTAGCCGCACACTATTACTCCGATTCTATGTTTTTTACAATAATTAATGATGAATCGTGCGATCTTATGAGTCCAATCCTTAACGGCGGAATTTCGATAATCGACCACCCGGAAATATTCGATTTTATGTTCGTCTCTGATTGCTTCGAGTCGTTCTATCCGCTTTTTCTCACTAGGCAATCTTGAAAGTTCTCTGAACAATTTTTCATATACTTTCAATTTTAATCTATACTCTCGTATGATGTTGTCGATATTTTTTTCGATGTTTCCCAAATCCGTAAAAACGAGTTAAAGAGAAAAAAAGAGACGAAGGTTTATACCACCCAATCCCCCTTACACGATGATCGCGACCTACACGAGACATTAATTAGAAACATATTTTAATTTTTCTTTTTTATTTTAATTGAGTGAAATATTTATTCTAAACTAGTATTTAGGTTTTATTAATTTGTTTAAAAATATTTTATTATTCCCAACACGATATTTTCCTTCTATCTCCGGAGCGGAGTTCTATTTTCAGAGAATTGGAGAAGTAATGGCTCAGCAAAAATCTAAAAATATTGATATAATCACTTCAAATGCGATAGATTTTAAAGCATTAAGATCTAAGGAAGGAAAAAAGATATCATCAAATTCAAAGTTTTATAATCAAGTTAATAATCTAAAAATTAATAGAATCTCAATAAATTATAATCTTTCCTTTAAAGAGAAAGTAACGAAAATAAGGAAACTTTTGGAAGTCTATGATATAAAAATACCTAATAAAAGTATATTAGAATTCGTAAAAAATGGTCCTTATCTGGAAAATTTTCCAAGAATAATATCAGCCGTGGGGGAAAAAAAATTTGCCTTAATCCATACCACATATTTCCCCTATTTAAATTTGATATATTCATTAATATTAGCGAAGGAAATGAAAACTCCTTCAATTTGCACTCCTTTTTTTCATTTTTCAAATCCGAGATATTCAGATCCTTGTCTTATTGATGTTTTAAATAATTTTAATTTTTTAATAGCTTGTACAGAAATGGAAAAAAATCATCTAATTTCTAAATCAAATGTACCCTCTGAAAACATCAAAGTAATTCCAATGGGAGTTGACTATAAAAGATTTAAAGAAGTTCACAAGCAGAAATATAATAATTATTTCTTTAAGAAGAAGTTCTTTCGAAAAGGGGAGGAAGACTTTAAAATGGTCTTATTTTGTGGTTATAAAAATTACGAAAAGGGGGCGATTTCCGTTCTTAAATCAATACCATATATTCATCAAAAATTTAAAAACGTCTATTTTGTATTTATTGGGCCTCCTACAATGGCTTTCAATTTAGAACTAGCAAATAATAATAAGATTGATAGAGATCTCGTTATAAATTTTACACCCGATAATCTTAGTGGCTATTTTGATAAGATTAAACTCACAGCTTTCAAGGAATCTGACGTTTATTTAATGCCAAGCAGGTCTGACGCATTTGGTATAGCATACTTAGAAGCTTGGGCTTCTGGTAAACCTGTGATTGGCTCAAATCTGGGGGCTACTCCAGAGGTTATAAAGGATGGAGAAAATGGACTTTTAGTTGAATTTGACAATCCTAAAGATATTGCCGAAAAAGTAATTAAATTGCTTAAACATAAACACCTCCGGGATCAGTATGGAAAGAAAGGAGAGAAAAAAGTAAAACGTTCTCTTACTTGGAAAATTGTTGCTCAAAAAACAAATAGATTTTATAATGAAATAATAAAAAAAGTGGAATAGAGGTTAGAGGTTAACAAATGAAAAAAGTTGCCGGAAATCCATATTTAAAAGCAAAAAACAATAGTTTATATCTCGATCAAGTAACCATCAATTCATTTTTAAAGAATTGCGATACTCCTATTATGATTTTTCTACAAAATAGGATAATGGATAATATTAATACATTTAAAGAAGTATTCAATTCAACATTTGAAGGATTTGAATTCTTTTATTCATATAAAGCTAATTTTCTCCCAGAGATAATTGAAATAATCACATCTTCTGGAGTTGGGGCAGAAGTAATTAGTTTACCAGAACTGAAATTAGCATTAAAACATGATGTTCCTCCAGATAAGATATTAGTTGGTGGACCTTATTTATCTAATAATCTAATAATCAAAAGTTTACTTGTAAATGTTAAAGAAATTGTAATATACAATATTTCTGATATAAAGAGAGTTAATGATTTAGCAAAAAAATATAATAAAATTCAAGAAGTTTGTTTAAGAGTAAATTCTAGTAAATATCAAAGTAAACTAGGTATAAATTTAACAAGTGAAAATCTACAAAAGTTGAAACTATTAATCAAATTTTGTAAAAACATCAAAATAAAAACAATATTATCACATTTTAGTACTCAGATGAATAGTTTCCAACAATTTAAGAAAAATATTAAAGCGATTTCTATAGCCTATAAGGATTTAGAAAATATTGGATTTGATATTAGGAATTTGAATTTAGGAGGGGGCTTCCCAGAAGCTACGGTGATGCCCAAATCTCAATTAAAAAAAATTGCCACTAATATTAAAACTGAACTAGAAAGTTTGCATATCTCATATGAAAGTATTTATTTTGAGCCAGGAAGATATCTCGTAGGGGATTCGGCTGTTTTTTTAAGTAAGGTTATTAATACAGATAAAGAAAGATGGATTTTTTTAGATATTGGTAATCATATCTGTCCTTGGTTTGCGAAATGTTCATTAAGATTTTACAACGCCTCCAGAATCAATGCAGCTCATAAATTTAAAGTGTCAATCGCTGGAATAGTTCCTACAGATCAAGATGTTCTAGCTAAAAATTACTTTATGACGAAAAAAATAGATAAGGGGGATCTAATTCTGGTGACTAATGTTGGAGCTTACACATTGACTTTCTCTAATCGTTTTCCCTACAGATTACCTTGCATTTTCTTAGTAAAGGATAAAGACAAAAAAAAAATATTTGATCCTGAAATCGATATAGATATCTCCCTTAGTTGAAAGTTGTAATTTTCTCTTAAGGAGAAAGAAATTCCTTTAATATTTTAAAAAAATAGGGTTAAAAAGGGTTATTATATCTTGATCGTTCATTCTTTATCATCTCTCAATATCTTGATTATTGGTATTGGAAATTGTGTAATTCCATTCTTTCGGAAAATGGAAAACATCGGGAATAAAGTCTGTAGAATCGCAATTGAAACACTTTTCGGGGCGTTCTCTATCTGAGATCTTTGTATTACAAAGTGAGCAAATATAATGTCTTTTGCCTAGTTCTGCTGTAATGATCTTGACTTGTTCATCGACTCGTTCAAGTTCTTTTTTGGAATATTCCATTAATACATCTTTTGCTTTTCTAAGTTCATCGGTGTTCATATTGAATTGACAATTGGCGTTGCTTAATCTGACCGATTGTAATCCGTCGATTAGGGTTTCTAAGTGGAAACTCTATTCTGATAACTCTTTAAATCATCTTCTGACTCTTTTTCATTCATCTTCTTCTTGTAATGATCATCTCCAATTTTGATTGTATGAACTCGATATAGGGTTGATAATATTCTCTGTCTTGCGTAATTTCAACCCATTCTCTCAAAGTATCACTATAAAGTAAATAGGTTTCATCTTCAAGATCTATCGCAAATAAGAAAGGGCTTTGGCTCTCTCTTTTCTTGATCTCAAGAGTGAGGTATTCCTTATCTTCTGTTCTTATACTTTCTTTGCTTAAATCTTCAAAAGTATGATTTTCTTGCTTGCGTGTTCTAATGTAAAATCCTTTTTTCTTGAGGGTCTCTTTGGTTTCTTCACAGGTTTTCATCTCTTTTTCATTATTCAATCTAAAAAAATTCCTTACAGACGAGGATTTACACCTCAAGGCACATATGGACAACTTTTTCGAAACCGATGACGAAATCCAAGGGGTTAAAGAAGTTTTTTTCGTACAGAAAGATATGGATCGCCGAGATGAAACTTTCAAGAAAAAGGGATATATGCTTTTTAGCGAATCCGTAGAGTTTAATAAAGACTTTAGGTTTGCCCCGGAGTTTCATTCATTCACAAATAGGACTGCTAAGTTATGGAATCGAGCAGATTTTCCCGCAAGAAGCCGTTATTTTTTCCATTTAGCCCCAGAGAAATTGGATTACAAGATGTTAGCGAAAGCCTTTTACCGATCTTCTGTGAAGGATAAATTCAGCGGTTGGTTAGATTTTTACGAGAATTATAAAAATTACGAAGAGCATTATAAAGACAAAGTAAATCAGCCAAAAGGGAAGCAAGAATATTACAACGCATATAGTAGGGATGGAGATCGCACCCCGAGATACAAAAAAGAACTGGATTCGATTGACGAGATCTACACCAAAGAATTTAGGGAATTGGAAAGAAAGGAATTGAGAGAACAAAGTTTTGAGATCAGTAAGGAGAAAGAAAAGTCTGAAAAAGAGAAAAATATTGATAAAAAAATAGTCAATAGATACTTAAATTATAATAATGATTTTGCGGAGATGATGAAATATACCGATGAATATAAAGCACTGCCCGCCCAGACCGCCCAGCAAACATTAATGCTCCTCCATCAAGCGTGGGAGAATTACTGGGTTTTAAAGAAAGACTACAATTGGAAGCGAAAAAAATACGGGATAAATTCTGAAGAATGCCCTCCCCATCCTGGTCTTCCGCGTTATAAGGATTCAGACGGAGAAATGGTGGCTATAATCCCGACAGCCAACTTGTTCCAAATTAAAAAATCCATAGATGGGGCGATATATAGAAATTCTTACACGGATCATTTCATAGGCACTCTAGAAACTTCCAAATATAAATCTCATTTTTCAGCCACCGCTGAGATCAAATTCCCGAAAAAAGCAGGTCTCTCCCCAATACGCTTCAGAATTCCCTTCTTCAAAACCTATCAAGATCTTCATAATTTTAAAGCTTTAGAACATAAAGAACAGATAAAATTCTTGAGAAACAGAATTCAACAAATACGGATAGTTCCAAAATCTTGGGGGTATAAAGCAGAATTAGTGTATAAAGTTCCGTTAGAAGAACTTGATTTAGAAAAGAAAAAAGCTCGCTTTGGTCTCAAACGTGCCGGCGCAATCGATTTGGGAGTTAATATCCTAGCCGCTATTGCCAACAACTTTGGAGAGAATCCAATCATAATCTACGGCAATAGGGTTAAGGAGATTAACTACAACGCAAATCGGTTTTATGGGTATTTGCAGAGTGCCATCGATTCAATGAAATTGGAAAAAAATCTAA
>CAZZIC010000138.1:0-11403 GCA_964653985.1 uncultured archaeon
CCTATCAAATGTATATATTAGATTATTTGAGAGATCATCCATTATAACTTTAACTACAAATGAGAAAGAGGAGGGAGAAAATAAAGAAAAAGAAATTAATATAGGCTTCGAAAATGAAGCTCTTGATTCTTGTATCCATCAAAAAGATATTCCAGAGAAACTTCAAGATCCAGACGTAAGAGAAAATGTCGAAAAATGTTTAAAAGAGGATGAGAAACTTTTTATGCATTAATTTTTAAGCTATAGATAGCAAAAAATAGACCCCCGATACACCGCTTTAAAAGAATTTATATCCTAAATAAGCTAAGCATCTTTTAAATTATATTTCTAAAAGTGGTTATCCCTCATTTTTACATAAATAAAAAAATCTAAAGCTTTATCCCGTGTTTTGCTTCAAAATCAACTATAGATTTTAGACTTATATGAACTATAAGTTTAAGACATGATATTATTTGAATAATTATTCATAATCTTTTTATAGTTACTTTTTCCATATATTAATGTAATCTTATGCTTTATTTTGATTTATTTCTAGAAAATATAAAATAAAAAAATAGTATCTCAGAATGATTCTTTCTTTCAATTGTAATAGAAACTTATGTATCTAAAACATTGTCTGTACTATTTTCACAATTATTTTTAATATAAGAGAGGTGAACCAGATGGATAATTCAATAATAAAATGTTTTGAGAAATGTTGTTTCAAGAACAGTAAGTTTAGCTTACCTGATAAAAAAACGGGTCAAGAAATTATTTCTTTAAAGGAAATAAGAAGGAGTCTGCGAAATAATTGCACAGAGAAATGTTTAGAAAACAAAAAAGGATTGAATTGATAAAGGGTATTATGGTAAGATCGAGGTTTTAGTTCAAAACCTTCACCTTTATATCTTTAGAATTGCTCTTGTAAGCAGAAATTAAATTTAACATTAGAAGATAATGAATGAGAATGTAGAAAAATATATTGAACGAGATACTTATAAAAAAATAAATTCAAGAATTACCGAAAAGTTTAAAGAAGCTGGCTTTGAAAAGATTCTTTCTTGTATAAATTGCGGAACTTGTACGGGAAGCTGTCCCAGCGGTCGTCGAACTGCATTTCGAACTCGAGTTTCAATCAGAAGAGCTCTAATGGGGGATAAAGCTGTTCTTAAGGACATCGATATTTGGCTTTGTTCTACGTGCTATTATTGTTATGAACGATGCCCCAGAGATATCCCGGTAACCGATATGATCATCAAGTTAAGAAATATTGCTGTTGAGGAGGGATTTATCTTAGACTCCCACCTCACCTTAGCTGATGAGATCTTTTTTGAAACGGGACATGGAGTTCCCGCAAGTGGTAAAGAAAATAAAAAATGGAGAGATTTACGAGAAGCGTATGGCTTACCCCGTTTACCACCTACGGTTCATACCCATCCAAAAGCAATAAAAGAGTGTCAAACGCTGATGAAGAATGTTGGATTTAAAGATCTGATGAATCATGCCAGGAAAATCAAGGAATAAAATGAAAAGATATTGGAATATTAGCAAAATTATATTGATTAAAATCCTAAAAGATTTTGTTGAAATAATCCAGATGCTTTCATGTTATGCTTAACTTGACTTGGTTTAGATCTAATACTTAACTCTGAGACTTTTAAGCCATGCTTTCCTAAATTTCTATATTTCATACTTTTCTATTCCGCAAAAAGGAAGTGTTCTTTAATTTTCAGATAAATACTAAGGATAAATTAAAAAGAGAGATTAAAAAAAATTAAATTTAATAATTCCAGGAGTGTCTGTAGAACACTTTTGATTTTTCAATATCTGTTGGTTTTAGCTCGCGTAAATAATTATTGTTATTTTTGCCTTTTTTTATAATTTTTATAAATCTTTTGACGGAGGTGTCTGCCAGCATAGCCTACTTAAAAAGAGAAAATAAGGGTTTAGAAAAAATAAAAAAACTTCTAGATGTGGACGGTAAGGCAATGTATATTGATACATTCGGAGAGATTTTAATGATGTTCGGTCACTATAGGGATGCAATTAAAGAATTTAACCGAACAATCGACACTGAGCCTCACGCGTGGTTCATTTACCAAACCCACATTAAAATGGGAATTTCCTACAAAGAAATTGGAGAATTTGACAAAGCAATAGGGAGTTTTAATAAAGGTTTGGAATTGGTCGAAGCATTAAAATGTGAAATAAAAAATCAAGAGTATTGGATTAATAAAGCTCACGAGAACCTTAATGAAATTCAAGCTGCTCAGATTAAATAGGAATTATTCAAGATACTATTATTCTTATATCCTATTTTTTATATATATTAAAAATTACATCTTTTTAATTATACTTCCTAACATCATTTTTATTGTAAGGATCTATAATATTGAACTGATAAGAGAAAATCTCTTTTAGAGGTAATAGAAGTAGGAAAAAATTCTGAATGCCAGGATCATTTGGATTAGGGAAACAAAATTATAAGAAATGGACTGAAATTTCAGAGAAATTTGCTATCAAAAGTAAATTAAGATTTTTTCTACAATATGATTTAATGCGCACAGGTAAGTTCATAGATATGAAATAAGCTTTTTTTATGACCTTATAAACGAAGATAGGTCAAATCTCTGAATAGTTTAAAAGTTTTAATGATTGGCTCTTTTCCATAAAATAAATTTAAGTGCTTGACAGAGATAATTTATGGTATAGAATGCAAAACTTTATATAGTTAATTTTACGATAGATCGTAAAAAACTACGAAAAATCGTAAAAAAAATAACAATGGCGAAAATTAACTTTAAATTTATTTTAGTTTTGACCCTAAGTTTGATGATAGTAAGTGTTTTTTCTCAATTAAATGGAAATGCTTATGCTTCAACAGAAACCAATAATTCCGGTGAGAGACCAAAAATTGTAACATATATGTCGATTACTGAGGATTGGACTCGACAGCTCTTGAGGAACGTGGAAGCAGATATCCATGTATTAGTGAGTGGAACGGAAGATATTCATTCCTATGATCCGTCTTCGGACGCGACTTTGATGATGGACGGAGCTGACTTGTTTGTGAGATTAAATATTCCAATAGAAGCCTACGCGGATCAAATTTCAAGTCAATTCCCCTCAGTTCCAACCGCTGATCTATGGGTAAATATTACAGAAGACCCTCAGTGGGGATATAATCCACGGAAAGATCCTGTGTGGCAACATCCCGCAAATCCTCCTAATATGCATATGTGGACTAGTCCTTCGATTGCCAGAAACTTTATACATAGATTGGCTCAACGATTGAAAGAAACGATTGGAACAACAGAGATAATTAATGAAACTATTGATGCAAATTTGAAAGGTTATGATTTACAGCTTATTAATACTATAGATTGGTTGACCAAATTAAGCAAAACTCCAGAATACCAAGCGCTAAAGTTAGTTCCTTTTCATCCTGCTTTTATCTATTATTTAGAGGACGATCTCGATTTGGAAAGAGTTGCTGTGATTGAAGAAAAGCCGGGAGTAGAAGTATCATTAACTCATCTTGAATATTTACGAGAGAAAATCAACGATTCTTGCACCATAGTCTGGCATCCACAAGAAAGTATTGGTCAAGAATACGCAAGGGATCTATCAATGGAAACTGGAGCAGAAATGACCATGATCACCCCATTAATCCCAATCCAAACCCCTTCTGAATGGGAACCTAAATTTGGGTCACACATCGATACTTTCCTTGAAATGGTTGAATTTAATACTTACCAATTGGTCAATGGAGCTCCTTATCAAGGAGAATCTGGTGAGGAGAGCATTCCCGGATTTGAGATGCTTTTAATGATCCTCTCAATATTTGGTGTAAGCTCGATTATTACCATCAAATGGAAAAAAAGATATAATACTAATTAGAAGTTTTTATATCCACATTTTTTTTTTTTTAGTTCAAATAATTCTTATTACTTAAAAATAAATACCACAAAAAAGGAATTATTATTAAATGATATTTAATGTTTCATTTCTTGAATTTTTCGAATTATTTAGTAAACCTTGGATGCAGAGGATTCTAATCACCGCAATTGTCATTGGGATCGTAGGCGGGATCATCGGAACTTTCATTATCTTATATAAGATCATCTTTTTGGGAGAAGCAATCGCCCATTCCGCCTTTGCTGGAGTTGCATTGGCACTCGTGCTGGGGATCAATCCAATTTATCTCATTTTTGTATTTTCGGAATTAAGCGCCGTTTCCGTAGGATATGTAAATCAGAAAAAAATAATGAATGAAAATATAATCTTGGCCATCATCTTTTCGGGGATGATGGCTCTCGGGATCATCTTTATAAATCTTTTGACGGAGGTGTCTGCCAGCATAAGCGGGATCCTTTTTGGTGCGATTTTCTATGTTAATACCACCCAAGTTATCCTCCTAGTCGTAGTAAGTAGCATTGTAATCGCATTTTTACTTATCTTAAGAAAAGAATATTTCTTTATGGTGTTTAACAAAGAAATGGCTAAAATTTCAGGAATCCCAGTGAAAATATTAGATTATGCGTTCTTAATCATGTTGGCGGCATTGATTGCGGTTTCCATTCAAGCAATTGGAGCGATCCTTGTATTTTCATTCTTTATCATGCCAGCGGCTGCAGCCTATATGCTCACCTATGATTATCGGCTTATGATGGCTTTATCTACAGTATTTGGTGCTATTTCGGGATTCATGGGGATAATGATTTCTTTTCTTTTTAATTTACCTGGGGGACCCTCAATGGTTTTAATTGCTACAGCAATATTTTTGGTGTCGTACATATTCTCTCCGAAAAGATTGACAAAACTTATCAGCAAATTAAAATTTAGATTCTCTTCAAAATATAAAAAACAACAAGAAAAACTTCATCATCCAATTGATATAGATGTACCACATGCTCATATTGACCAAGAAAAAATTCTCTTACAAGTTAAGCCCAAAAATTTCCCTACAGACCATTCATGGAAGGGACATAGACCTCTCAAACGTTTTAATAATAAGGTGAAAAAGAAAAACGAGGAGGATGATCATGCCTAATTATGAATGTGCTGTAGGAGATGCAATATGTGTAAATGGAGTGACCGTCACCTATGGGGACACAGTTGCCTTATGGCAGGTTAATATAGATGTTAGCAAAGGAGATTATATTGGCATAGTGGGACCTAATGCCTCTGGAAAAACAACCCTTTTTAAAACCATATTAGGGCTGAAAACTCCAATTGAAGGCGATATAAAGATATTTGGGAAATCAGTAAACGACTTGCCAAAAAAAATAATTAATAAAATTGCCTATGTACCTCAAGCAAATCAAATCGAACCTTTTTTTCCCGCAAAAGTAAAAGATGTAGTATTGATGGGAAGATATGGCTTCAATTTCATAGGAAGTCCCCTCAAAAAGAGGGATTATAAAAGAATGGAAGAAGAATTGGAGTTTGTGGGTTTGCTTGATCAGCAAGATCGCCCGATCGGACAGCTAAGTGGCGGACAACAACAAAAGGTACTAATAGCTCGGGCGCTTGTAAGAGATCCGGAAATTCTGATGCTTGATGAGCCGACTAGTAATCTTGATTTCAAAATAACGCGAGAAATAACTTCTTTAGTAACAAATTTACATGAAGAACGAAACCTCACGGTTCTAACCATCAATCACAATTTGGACTTATTACGTAAATATATCGATCGATTGGTTATTCTAAATAAAACGATCATTTATGATGGTCCTCCTTATGCCGAAAATGTCGATAAAATTCTTTATAACACATTTTTACGTCATAATTAGAATTCGGAATCTTTTTATATCTTTTTGTTATTAATACTCATTCCCTTAACTAATGCAGTGTTTCGTTTATATTTATATTATTATATCATATGATAATACCCCGCTATTTTATGATTCTGCGGAAGCAGAATGATAAATAAGCAAGAATTCAGAGAATTTATTCTCTTGAATTCATTGTTTCATCTATTTATTTTGAAATCTTGATGAGAAACGATTTAACGATTTTCGATCCTCGTTATCTTTTTAGCGGAATGGATTTCTCTATTTTAAATCGAGAATGTTTGGTATTTTTGCGATTGATAAAGTAAATCTCATCTACTAAAAAGCTCAGTTCATCCCATTTCTTCTTAAAACGATTGATATATCTTTCAATCTTATAGGTTGTAAATTGTCCCAAGCTTAAATGAGGTTGGTACCCGCCTCCAAAATTGTTCACATCATTACAATCGGGAGTAATTCGCAATAATTCACCTTGAAGATGGACAATTGGATCATTAGGTTGAGGGTCAAGCCATATAGTATATGTTTGATAACGGTGTCGAAAGAAGCCGAACTCATTAAGGGTTATCGGAAACGCCTTTATTCTCTGGCATGTTTCTATGAAGTCCTGTTCTAAGGAAGGATATTCACTCCTATGCCGAAAAGGATACATTAAGGTGATATGGGGCATCCATCTGTCCACCCTCCTATCGTGTTTTCTCCTTATTTTTTCGATGGGTTGCCAGATTTGTTTTGGCGGGATAATGACACACGCACTTGTATGATCTTTTGTCATAAAAAACTAATTTGAATAATTAATGGCTCCTTATTGTTTTTTTGAATAAAATCGATGCGAAAAATACTTTCAAATGTATTCAAAAAAATCTATCCTTCAATTTATTAGAAGTATAAGTGAAATTGCTCTAATATTTATATAATATAAGAAAATCCTAATACTTTGCAAAAATTCCTTAAATCCTTAAATTGGTAGAGGGTATGTTTCCCTTATTAAGTCAAAGAATTAGTTGAAAAGAATGGTCTAAAAAATATTTTTAAAAAATTGAATTTTAAGATAAGAGTTCCTCTTCTTTCCAAACTTGATACTCTTGTGAATATTGAAACCGTTCTAAATTTTCATATATCAAGTTTTCCAGATTAAGATTTTTGATCGTCCTTCCTTCTTCATAAAAGTCTCTCCCACATAAAATGTTTGATAAGTGAATTACTGAATTAATAGTTGGTACACTAATTTGAAAATATTGAGCAAGTGATGACATAGGTACTAATCCAGTGGGAACATCCTCAGTAAAATATCTCGTAATAAGTTTATTTGGAGCGAGAATATTATGATAAGCTTTAATTCTTTTAATAGAATCATGTATATTTACTCCCTCTACACCGTATGAATCACTAACCCACTTACAGAACTTAAATGGTTTTAAACCAACTTTATTACGAACTTTATTTACCTCAAATTCAATTTGCTCAATAACATAACATATTCTATCAGCAGCTCCTTCTTTATAAAAATAAAAATCTTTTTCGTTTCTTATAAAACCTGCATTAAATAATGCTATTGCAGGATGTAATAACATTCCCACATTTTGCAAGGTCATTTGGAGATAATAATCGCACGGGTTTAATTGTGGAAAAATATCTCTCAATGTATCAAATATGAAGAAAGTGTCATCTTCGGGAAAGGCAGAGAAATTTAATGAGTTCTTGATTTTCAAGATCTTGACTTTATGCTTTTTTAATGCTCTAGACGTAAACAAGAGAGTTTGAGCTTCTGCTATAAAGATATCGATCTCTGGTCTATGCTTTTCTATTATTTTTCTAAACTCTATAGCTCCGAAGGTTCTTCCGGGATTTAAAAGGATGATTTGATCTTGTTTTAAATAGGGACTTATCTTCTTAGCAACATCTTTATGAGAAGATGCGGGAACAACAACTAAAATTACGTCTGAATCTTTTAAGGCAAGCTTCAAGTTTTGCGTAACAATATTCAATTTGAATTTGCCCTTAAGTTTGCCTTTTGACTTAATTTTCCCTTTTTTTTGAATGTACTCGATTCTATTTAATGAACGGTTATAAAGATTAACTTCGAGTCCTTTTGAAGACAAATATGCCGCAAATGCTCTTCCCCCAGATCCCGCTCCGATTACACAAAATTTCATAAATTTATCACCCTCACGGATTGATTTTGAGGATTATAATCATCAATAAGAGAATGTAATTCTGAATTGTTGTTTATAATAGTAGTGATTCGCTCTATTTCATTAATAGGCATCCCATTTACAGAGTCTAATGAATCACAACCTCCCTTTACAATATCAGTTTTAACTTCTCCCTTAGCATAATCATTATTCTTTAAATGTGGAGCATCAAAAATACCATATTTAACCACTCTATGTAAAAGATTAGAATTAATCCACGGATTTTTTTTCTCTTCTTGAGAAACGGCTAATTTCGGAATTAATTCTATAATCCATTTTGCTTGTTTTATTAGTTCATCTTTTCTGTCAAGGACTCTTTGGTCAAGAAACGAAAGATTGCTCGCATAAGATTTATTTATCACTTGATGAACAATCTTACAACTCTTAATAACATCTTTAGGTGAAGCAGCATGATCCGCTTCAGAATAACTCACAACATGAATAATATCAGGCTTTAAAGCTAATTGAACCAAACTAGAGATAGCTAATTGCCCTTTAGCTTGATCTAAATCTAATGGAAAACTTGCTAACCCTGCCCTTGTTTGTTTAATTATTTTGAAATTTTCATCAGCTAATGAATTAAGTAATTCAGTTTTTGCCAACATTTTTGCTAAATCCATCTCTAATGAAATTGAAGGAGGTGTATTAAACATAAATTGGGCAATAAAGTGCTTCACGTTAAGATTTTTAGCGATGATTCCGCTTAAATACATATCTGCTACAGCAACTGCATCAGGAGCGCTCCTTAAGCTCCAATGATGCGAATCATTTATTTCAACTGGAATATTATGATCTCCGTGCCATTTTATTACATTCAGATGTTGTTTGATCGATTCTTTTAATGTTAAGGGACCTCTGCCGTCCATTTGATTGAACCAAAATAAAGGTATTGCAGCCCATGCATTTTGAATTGTTTCATTGTATAGCTTGGCTAATTTTATGAAATCTCGTGTTCCTGCATAAACTCTTAATAAAGGTTGGTTTCCAATCAATCTAGCTTTATGTAATCGTAAAAAATCGGCCTTAGATCTTATAGGAACCCCTCCAGCACCCGATAATTCTTTATCTTGATCCTCTTTATGGAAAAAATGTTCTTGTGTATTTTGATCAGGTGCGATGGAAATTATATCTAATATATCCGCGTTTGCAATTTCTTTTATTCCTTTAACTGTTTTTTCCATACTTGAAAGTCCAAAATGAGCTCTTATGAGGGGAAAAGGTTTTTTCCAATTAATACGGGAAATAAGATTCATAGGTTCTTTAGATCCGAGATCTTTGGATCGTTTATTATTCTCTATAACATCTATAATCAATTTTCTATGTTCACCCCCCTCAAAATAAAATTTGAATCGATCAAATCTTTTCGCAATTTTTACAACTTCGGGGATACCCGCAAAAAGTAAGGTCTTTGGTTTCTTTTTCTTTGGTATCTTATCAAATCTAGCGAAAAAGTCTTTTAATATATGCTCCACTGTTGAAGACGTGAGACGATAGCTTAATCCTAAGATATCAGGTTCTTTTTTTTCGATTTCTTTTATAATTGTAGAATTGGATATTGCTGGACTTAAACAGGTACAATTGAACCCAATTTGTTCTGCTATAGTCATAAAATTATGGATTCCAGCCCTATGAACGCATTGCCCTAAACTTGCAACTAAGATTCTTTTTTCTTTATTAATATTTAAATTATTATTATTTTTCATATGAAAATCACTTAATGAAGTATTTTAGAGGGAAAGAACATTAAATCAAAGAAAATAATTCTAATGTTGATTAAAAAGATTTCAATTCAAAAGAGTCTAAAATTCAACTATTAAATAAGTACGAATTTTAAATATTTAAATGCATAAGCAACTCAACATTGAAAAGATTTAAATATGTAGAACTTGTTCCTCGCTAAGAAATAGTAATTTACATATTTAAATTTATTCTTATCCTCTATATCTAAATCAATTTCTTTTTTCTTCTACTCATTTAAATAATAATTTGGTTTAATTAAATCTTACCTCTTTATATATACTTTTGAAAAATAAGCTCGGGGAAAATTATCATATAACGCATTTCGTTAATTTCAATTAATGTTAGCTAAATTACATTAATTAACTAAAAGAAAGATTTGAGATTGAACTTCATCAAATCATTATAGATCATATTAATTAATTTTTAAGCCACTTAATATACTTGAATCTGAAAATTTTTTAAGATAACTCTTTTTTTAATGGAAAAAAAATTTAATGTAAGCTTTCTTACTACCATTTACTATATGAAAATAAAGACTCGACATTTTATAAGGAAGGATGAGAAAGAAGAACTAAAAAAAAAGTTAAAAGAACGTTTCAGCTCCGAAGTCGTTGAAGAAATTGTCCCGAAAGACAGTAAAGTGGAAATTATTATCAATGAAGAGGAAGATGTTCTTTATGCGGTGAATCATAAATTAAAATTATGGGAATCCAAGAAGTATGGTGTTATTCCTGTCTTGACACTTCTATTAGATAACAGAATAGGGCTTAAAACAATAATCGTAGATGAAGGAGCAATAAGATTTGTCACAAACGGTGCAGATATAATGAGGCCAGGTATAACTCAAATTGAATCTAGTATAGAAAAGGACGATATCGTTAGAATTGCAGATGAAGATCATGACAGAACATTAGCGATTGGAAAAGCATTATACAACGCTGAGGAAATGGAAAAAAAAGAATCAGGAAAAGTAGTTGAAAACGTACATACAATAAAAGACGATATTTGGGAGTTTGAGAAACAGTTCAGATAGGTAGCTTGTAAAATAAAGATAGTAAATAAACTCTTAAAAAAGGAGTCACCTTCTTTTTAAACTTATTATAGCGATATTTTTAGGTAAGCATTTATAATCTAATCTTAAATATTGAATGTATTATATAAATCTCTATCGATCTTTTTTCTATAATTTAGATTAAGAGATTATAATTCATAATCATCAGAATTTTATAAAATCGCTTAGCGTATTAATCTATACAAAAAGGATGTAAATTTAAGAAAAATGGCAAAGAGTAAAGAAGCCGTTAAATCCCATTATTTACCAGTAGAAGAGAGAATACAAATAAAGAGAGAAAGAAAATTCTTTTTAATTTAATAAACAATATATTTCTTCTTTCAGTAATTCTAAAATTTTTTCTTTTTCACAATCTGAGAATTTTTCCAATTTTGCGGTATCTGATATTGTTGGGTTTTCATTGATAAATTTATAGATTGTTAAAATGTTTAAAAGAGCTTTTTGAGTGAAATCATCATCATCCACTTCCTTTGAAAGATCCATTAATTCAATGATAGATTTCGATTTCCAAATATCTTTTTTCTCGGAATCATCTTCTAATTCAGCAAGATTCTTCATTATTTTAGCGTAATAATTTACTTCAGTCGATTCACAAATCATTCTTATCCCATTATAATATTTG
>CAZZIC010000139.1:0-11072 GCA_964653985.1 uncultured archaeon
ACCATTAGGGTCGAAACTGAAGAAGAACCACTTAAAGCCAAGCTTCAGATCTGGGATACGGGAGGACAGGAACGATTTTCATCAATTAGACCTATGTACTATCGAGGATCTTTAGGTGCACTATTGATATTTGATTTAACTTCAATGGCAAGTTTCGAACACCTCCCTCAATGGATAGAAGAAGTCAGAGCAAATGTAAATTCCGATATACCTCTCCTATTAGTGGGTAATAAAAGTGATTTAGAAGACCAAAGAGAGGTTTCTTTGGAAGAAATTAATTCCTTTTCGGATAAGTTCAATCTTTATTATATGGAGACTTCTGCTAAGACGGGAGAAGGTGTTGGAGACTGCTTTTATGTATTAGCGTGTTTAATGATAGGATCTGGAGTTCCCGATCAATTAATTGCTGAGGGAAGCGTTTATGCTCCTGGGAAAGTAATGACTGAGCCTAAAGCCACTACCGAACCCGTTCAACCAGAACCCGCTGAAATAACAGAACCAGTGAGTGCGTCTGAACCATCTGAAATTACTGAGCCTTCTGAACCCGTGCCGCAATTTGAGAAAACCGAATACGACGAACCAGAGATACCAACAGAACCTCAAGAAGTTTCGGAACCACCCTCTGAACCCGCCTCAGAACCAGCATTTCAAGCTTCTGAATCTGAAGATATTGAAGCAGAACCAGAGTTTGAATATGATGCTCCTGATGTTCCTGAACCAAGTTTTACAAGCGTTGATACTGAACCTCAAGAGATAGAAGAAACATCTTTTCCATCAGAGGCTGCTGAAGAGATTGAATCTCAACCTCCATCAGATTTTGATTATGATGCTCCTCCAGTTCCAGAACCTCCTCAACCAAGTCAATCTCAATCGATATCAGAATCTCAAGAAATAGAATCAAGTCAAGAAGAGGTCTCTCCCGAATCGCAAGGTATGGAACAAGTACCTGGACCAGAAGGGGAAGATGAATTTGAATTTAAAACTCCCGATCAAATTATGTCCGAGGGAGTTGAAGAAAAAGGACCGCAATTTTTTTCTAATGAAACCAGCGAAAGCGAAGGCGAAACATATAAACCGAAAACCATTCCATTTACATCAAATGCTCCAGAGCCAACATCTCCTCCTGAAGAATTTCAGAAACCGCCTCGAGAGATGGCGCAGGTCGAAGAAAAAAAAGATATGATTCCGTTTTTGGGAAGTAATTCAAAATCTTCAAAATCGAGTTCACTCTTTGATTATTTACCGAAAACTTATGAAAGTGAAGAAAGTAAAAAGAAAAAGAAGAAAAAGAAGAAAAAGAAAAGCAAGAAAAAAGAAAAAGTAGAAGAGGTTGAGGATACCGAGCCCCATCCATTTGTTGCCTTTCAAAGAGCTTCTCAACAAGGAGCGGGGACAAATGAAGATGAAGCTTCCACCCAACAACCTCTTTTTAGAGCTCTCGGTCGAAAAAACAAAGACTCAGAACAAGCCGATAAGAGTTCTTCTTTTTTGTTTAGAGGTTCCGAAAAAACATCTCAAGAAGAAAGTCAAGCTGAACCCGCATCTAATTTACGGGTTATCCCTAATGTTGAGGATGTTAAACCAGAAACCAGTGAAGTCAATACTCCTTCTTCTCAACCTCAATCAAAACATAAATCGAAGGACACAGACGTTGTCATCTGTTCGCAATGTGGAGCGATGCTTTCTTCCGATTATGCTTTTTGTAATAAATGTGGTGCGAAATTATAATTTTTTCCCACAAATAGGGCAGGTGGACCAATGTTCTTTTATCTTCGAATTGCAGTGAGGACAAACTTTTAAATCCGGATCACGTTCTGTTTGGGGTTTTCCAAAAATAGTAAGATCTTCCTTAGTCTTTTTTTTAGCCGTATCTATTTCTTCTCTATATTCGGGTATTTCTTGCTCAAGTTCTTTAGGATCAATTTCTTCAAGACTTTCTTGATTATCAAATATGATAGGTTCTTGAATTGTATTCTTTTGCTCTGAGGATGCTGTTTTTTCCTCGGGAGTATAATATGTTTTGGGTTCCTCCTTGGATTGGTCAACATTCCTTTTAATTTCTCTTGCTTCCTTTTTGGTCGGTTCAGAAACTTTTTGTTCATCAATTTTTCCTACTTTATAATAGAAATACTGTCCTTCATTATTTTCGATAATCTTATTTCCATTTTCTAGATAAACTTCGATGTAATAAATGATAATCGCTTTATTTGGGACATCAGGAATTTCAGAAATATAATAGTCCACCGCATTTTCCATTTTTAATTTATACCATGTCTTCCCTCTGTCCGCACTAAATATCAAATAAATATTTTCAATCGGTTCTTTAAAATCTTCCTCAGTTATCTTTACAACGATCTTTACATTTTTTCTCTTTACTTTTGTGCTGGGCTCTTCTTTCTTCTTCTCATCCCAAGCCGTTTTGCAATTTGGACAAATCGTAAAGAAGTAAGCTATTTCCGCACCACAATTAGAACAAGTTCTGGTAAAGTATCTACTTGTTTTAATTCCTAAATCGGGGGGCTCATCAGATTTCTTTTCCTTTCCCATTGTCTTTAAATATGATTTGTAAATTTTAAACAATTTATTGAATTATCTGTAATAAAATTGTATGTTTATATAAATATATAATTTTCATTATTTTATTAGATTCTCGACTATTAAAATTAATAATATAAAAAGATCATCTAATTTATAGAAAATGGAGTTTACCTTATCTACTGAGGAAGTAAATTCTCTTTTAAATGCTTTAAATCCTCTTATCGAATTAAAACTCTTGTTCAGAAAAAGCACTCCTAAATATCAACTAAATGATAAAATGTGTGAAGAATTTCTTACTTCATTAAAAAATCTCAAGGACCTTTTAAATCCGGTTTTCTCAAAGTATTTGGCTAAAAAATATTTAAAACAAGAAACCGAATCAATAGAGGAAAAAATAAAAAAAATCACTTCTTTATCGGAAACAAGGGATCAAGTTTTAGTGTCTTCAAATTCTGCTAAGAAAATCCTTAAGGCTCTTGGAATAGATCCTCGGGATATAATAGTTTCGGGAGGTCCACTTTTTTTTGAGGATTTTAAACTTATAAATCCGAATATACCTGATAAAGTTCTTCCTTCAATTAAAAAAAAGTGTGAACGTATTTTAGAAGAATTAAAGTCAATAGATTGGAAAAACAAAGAATTATATTTTATCTATGAAAAAGAAGATATCGGAGACTCTCTTATTTTGGATAAAATGAATAGAGTAGAGGATTTAATAAATAAAGAGGTTAAAACTATAGCATTATCATCATGGGATGATTTATCCTAATTTTGTTCAAGTTATAATCCAATTTTTTTTACAACTTCTTTTAGATCTGTGACAAAACGAGTAATATGATCTCTTTTGACGTGAGGCATAACAACAACTCTAATTAGATTAAAAGCATTAAATTTTCCCAGCATCCATTTACGCGAGCGTAATTCTTCTTCTAATTCACAGATACTTTCCCCTGAATCTGTTGTGATCCCGACTACATTCATAAAAGGTTCTGCTGCCAATTTAATCCCTTCAATCTCTTTTACCTTTTTTGCCAGAAAATTAGTAGTATTCATGCAGTTTTTTACGATTTTAGTAAATCCTTGTTTTCCAAGATATTTCATAATCGCCCAGAATGCAACAACTGTTCCTCCAGACCGGGTTCCAACTATATTTAGGTGTTTAAAGTTCCCTCCTGCTAAATATGGTATCTCAAATCCTGTTTCCTCAAGGATTTTTGGCTCTCTGATAAACAACCCTCCCGATGGAATAATTCCTAGCCCCATTTTATGAGGATCTGCAGTTATAGAATCAACTGAGTCTATATTAAAATCCCATGAAGGAACTTTATAATTTAATCTCTTTAAGAATGGAAGAACAAAACCCCCAAAAGCAGCATCTATATGGAAAAAGATCTCTTTTCCCTCCAACAAAGCGCCAATTTTTTCAATTGGATCTACTAACCCTAATGAAGTTGTCCCAGCGATTCCAACAGCACCGACAGTATTTTTATTTATCAATGATTCATAGTGATTTAAATCAACTTCAAAATCTCGATTTAAACGTGCCTTGCGAAGAGTAATTCCAAGCATAGCAGCACCTTTGTCAAATGAATAATGGGCAGAATATGGAACTATCATTTCCGGATCATCTATTGCGGGATGCATGTCACGTGCAATTCTCATCGCTATTATGTTTGCTTCTGAGCCCCCCGTAGTAAATGTCCCCGTTATATTTTTCTCTCCGAATAAAGCTCCAATCTCTTGAACTAATTCTTTCTCTAATTCACTCGTTCCAGGAAATAGTCCAGGATCTCCTAAATTCTTACAAATATAGTTCATATAGATTTCTTTTCCCAAATCTAAAGCATCTGTACACATAGATCCTAAAATGTAACCGGAATCATAAGAAAGATCAGTTTTCAGCTTTTCATCTAAAATTTTTGTAATTTCCTTTTTATTGAGACCTTTTTCTTGCATAATCCTTTCAAAAATATATAATTTCTAATATCCTTTCTTAGTTCCTTATCAAAAAAGGTAAATTAATATAGCAATTAAAATTTTGTAGATGTTCCAAAAATATCTATTGATTCTTTTTAAAGAAAATCAAATAAAACGGTCTTTATCCCTTTTTGAATATTTTTCAAATATTTTCTCTATTTCTTCATTTAGATTAATCTCATAAGTATTTGCTAAGCATATAAGCGCAAAAATAAGGTCGCCAATCTCTTCTCCAATCATAGAAGGCTCGTTTTTCTTTTTTTTAGGTTTATAACCTTCTATATGATTTATCTCCCTAGCAAGTTCTCCTAACTCTTCCATAATCGCACCTAACATCGAAAGAGGGGGCCAATATCCTCCATGTCCCGAAATAAAATCATCTATCTTTTTCTGTAAATCAGGAAGTGAGTAAGTAGACATTCTAATCTCAACAATTAATTGCTTTATTTGAAAAAATTGATCTTATTTATGTTTAAAAGTAAATAAGTGTTTTGAATTAAAATATCAATTTCCTATAATTAAAAACAGTAAAAGAAAAATTGATTGATTATTTTATTTTTTCTCTCTTTCTTGCTTCCCATTCCGCTCTTTTACCAGGATTATAACGATTTACTTCACTGTAATACCCTGTAATTCTGGAATAAACTTTTGTATCTGGATAGGAACATTCAGGACAGGTAAATTCGCCACCTCGGAACATTTTGCGACAGTTTGGACAATAAGTATAATCAGTTGTATAGGCAAAATAGGCAGTATTTGTATTCAAGCAGATATTTTTTGTTAATTCCCACAAAGCTTTAACATCTGGTTTTTGCTCTCCTAACCAAAGGTGAGAAATAACTCCGCCGCTTACTATGGGATGATAATCTCCTTGCTTTTTTATTCGCTCGTATAAAGGCATATCAGCATCGTATCTGAAATGACTCGAATTAGTGTAATAAGCTGAATTCCCAGACGATTGAGGAATTGCCTTTTTGGGGAAATGCTTTAGGTCCAATTTACCTAAGCGATTAGCAGTGGACTCACTAGGCTGCTCCCATAGGCTATAATCATATATCCCTTCTTCCGACATCGTATTACATTTTCCAACCATATATTCTAAGATTTTTTTTCCTAATTTATAAGCCGAATCATCTTCATGAAGTTCATGACCCGTTAAGCTCTTAACTGCTTCATTTAATCCTGTAAATCCTATGGAAAGATTCTGATCTTCTAATTTGAAGAGCGGTTCTCCATTAATCTCTCCACTGCATAAAGGAAGATGTCCCGTCTTGAGTCGTTTTTCCATTAGATGCCATTTTTTAATTAGGATTCTCTTACATAATTCCATCTTCTCATCCAAGATTTTAAAATATTCATCCTCATTGTGAGCCATATACGCGTATCTTGGGAGATTGAGACTAACACTCTGTAGAGAACCAATTGTGATATAGTTCTCCCAAACACTACTTTTTTTCCTTTTTTCAGGATCTAAGATACATCTGCTGACAATTTTATCACCATGTAAAAATTTTCTACAACATTGACTATGTATCTCATCTGGCATCCATTCGGGGCACATGTTAAGAAAATATGGTGTACCCATTTCTACAGCTTCTTTCATTACTTTAAGATAAGAAGGTTCAAACTCCTTTAACCATTCTTTTTTGATTTTAACCTCATGCTTAGGAAAAGCAAACAATTTTCCATTGTGATCTCCTCCAATATAGACATCAGTAAGAGCATCAAATAGTTTTAAACATTCTTCTTTATAATCTCCATATATACCTACAGTTTTTCCATATGGTCCTACAGCAGGTATATTTTCTAAGCCTTTTGGAACAGTGGGTGTACATGATATTGACGTGAACGGAACTTGTCCTCCTCTTGCGGCAAAAATCTGGTTGGTCTCAAAGATTAAACATTGCATACTCTGTTCAATCTCTCTTTCTGAAAGACCGCGTGCATAAGGAGCCAAAAAAGTTGTTATATAATCATATCCTTGACCTCCAGAAAATTCTCCTTGAATTATTCCTAACCATTTTGCCAAATGAGTTACAGCAACTCTTAAGCTACCGGCAGGACCTGATCTACTACAATGCGCCCAACTGTCAACTGGAGGAAGCCCATTTTCGAGAATCATTCGAGGATCCCATTCCTGGCAAAATGGACGCAAGTCGAAATATCGAAGCATATGTACATGTATATCTCCATAAAGATGAGCGTGTGCTTCTTTCGAATCTAAAATCCTAAGAAGTGCATATTCTTCAGAGATCCTGTTTGCAGCCCAATGGTGAATACTTTCTGGATTCATATCTTGGTTAGCATTTTCTTTAATCCCTTGCTTTAAAATTGCTTCGTAATCCATTAAAGGCATTCCAATTCTGGTATATAACTTTCGTGCATCTTCAAAATGTTGCTCAGACAGAACGGAACATACAATCTCTCTGATGTGAGGACCGGAAAGAAATTCTATCCCAGAAGATATAATCCTTCTTACAACAATTTCAGTTATTTTATTTGCATTTTTTCTGTCAAGCTCAGTTTCTCTTACAATACTATCCTCGATTTTTTTCGGATCAAATTCAACCCAATCCCCCTCTGTCTTAAAAACTCGAGGGAGCAGGTTTTTCAAGTAATCTCTCTTTTCTTTTTCTGTACTTTGAGAATCGGATCTAAGTACCATTTTTAATCATTCTTACTTTTTTTAATTTTATATATTCTTAAAGGAACCTAATAACTATTAACTGGTTAATAAACCCTATATATTGAATAGTTAATTGGAATCATTAGATTTTATTAAGACATTACATCTTTAAATTTAGTTAACATAATATTAAAATTTATTCATTATCTAATTTAAATTCATATTATTAATGCTCTATTTTATTGTTTACTTACTAATGTCTGAAGATGTGAATGATTTTAATGCTATATTCAATAAGCTTTTACTTTAATTGGTATTTTATGAGCTCTTAATTTTTTTGTCGTTGTTTATTATGCATCTTTTTGTGCTTGAAAAGTTTATTATACAATCCATATGATAACATTTAAATAAAAAAAGTCCGAGAATTTATAGTAAAGGTAAATGAAAATGAAAAAAGCATACGAAGATGAGCAACATATAGATTTTAAAGAAGTAGTTCCGCAAATTTATCGTAAAACGTTAGTTTATAACGATGATGTTATGATGTGCATTTTTAAGCTTGAAAAAAATGTGGATATTCCAATGCATGAACATGAAGCGAATCAAATAGGATATATTTTGAAAGGTAAGATAAAATTCATTACTGAAAAAGATGAATTTATCGCAGATAAAGGAACTTCTTATGTATTTGATTCTCATGAAAAACATTCCGCGAAAGTCCTAGAAGAAACAAAAGTAGTTGAAATTTTCAGCCCTACTAGACAAGATTATATCTGATCAGATAGATCCTTATGGAATAATATCAAGAAAGATTTCAGGAGTGATAAATTATCTATATTAGATTTAGAATAAACTTACTCCCGTATTATAATAAAGAAAAATTAAAATTGATAAACCGCAACAGCAAATATAGCAAACATACAAAACAAAAATTCTCCAATTAACCAATCATAGAAGATTTTTGCTCCCTTTTCTCTGTTATTTCTTATGCTAGAAACTAAACCAAATGAAAACGCAGCTGATGTTGCCATAAATATAACAAACGCAAATACAACGGCATTTACTTCAATTTGAATTAATTCCAATGCCATATCAAAAAGTGCGTAGATCAACATGAATATCCCCAAACTAATTAGAAAGATCCATCCAGAAAATTGTAGAGCCTTCTCAAAAAAGATCTGTTTTTCAGAGATTCCCGCTTTTTTCTTAGGGGCTTTTTTTCGTTTAAATTTTGACATTATAAAGTCATTTAGAAAATGTTTATTATAGGAAATTGAATTTTTTATACTTCTTAATCTTTATTTTTTTAAAAACTTTTAAGGACGATTTTTAAGAAATAAAATCGCCTTTGCAATATCTCCTTGAGTCTGAGTTAATGCTGCTTCTGCTTCCTCCTTGCTCACATTTGTTTGCGCCGCAACGAGCATAACATCATTCTCAGTAATGCTTGGCTTTACATCCTCTTCTAAGGATTCCTCTTCTATGCTGGAGTCTCCTGTTCTTTCTCCTATAGATATCTCCTCAGCATTATATTCTTCTGCAGACCCAATAACTTGATAAATTTCTTGTCCCATTTGGTTCATTTTTACTACTTCAGGTTGTTCGATGACTAATGTTTTTTCTGGACCTTCTATAGTTACTCTCGTGGCTTCAATTTGATCCATATCGATTCCTTGTTGTTGCATTTTTCTACGCATTTGACGGGAACCAAATTTGCCTCCCCCACTCCTCTTTTTTGAGGGAGTTTTTCGTTTTGGATGGCTTTTTTTCTTCTTTTGTAATTCTTTCGGTAATTTAACCATACCTATTTCATCACTCTGATTTTTTAATTTTTAATAAAAGATTCTATGATCTTATAATTAATCCCGGTTTTTATTTTTTAATTTATCTGCTCCTTTCCTTACTTTAATTCCAACCCCTCGAGTAAATGTTTTAACATAAGGAACGGGGACTTCTAACTTTCCAACAGCGAGTAATTCATCATTTTGATTCACTATAATTATTTCATCTTTTGGTCTTAAATTTTCATCTATTTCAACAATATGCTTGCAAAAGACATTCCTTCCTTCCTTAATAAAAGGAGAGATCTCATTTAGTACAACTGCTCTCATTTTCGGAGGTTTAATACTTTTAATAATTCTCTCCCCGGCAGTCAAACTAATACTAAAAAATCCATTAGTTGGTCGAAGAGAAAGGATTAGAGTATCATTATAATAGATATACTTTATCTTTCCTGTGTTTTTAGATCTTTTGAAATTGATCTTCTCCTCTTCATTAAACAAAACTTCTGTAATTTCGGGACCAAATTGGTAATCTGATATTCCTTTTAGTTTTCTCATTCCTAAGAGTCTATCTATATTACTCATTATAATCAGAATTTTATAATAAAAATTAGAAATAAATATTTCTTATAATAAAATAAGGAAAAGGTCAATAAAAGGGTAACAATTAACTATATTAAGCATAAATTCCAGAGTCTATGGATTTATCTTTAACTTTTTTCAAGACTTTGGCGATGGCATCAATGAAATGCTTTTCTGTGATAGTTTCAGACTCAGTTCTTATAGCATACATACCTGCTTCGGTACAAATTGCCTTAATATCGGCACCCGTACATCCATCTGTCATTTCAACTAATTTCTTAACATCAATACCCTCAGCAACATTTAATGGTCTCATATGTATTTTGAAGATTGGCTTTCTTGCATCTTCATCTGGTACAGGAAATTCTATTAATCTATCAAATCTACCTGGCCTTAGTAATGCGGGATCTAAGATATCCGCCCTGTTAGTTGCTCCTATGACTTTTACTTCTCCTCTTCTTTCAAAACCATCAAGCTCGCTTAAAAGTTGCATTAAAGTACGTTGTACTTCTCTGTCTCCTGAGGTTGCTACTTTTAGTCTTTGAGATCCAATGGCATCTAATTCATCGATAAATAATATTGTAGGTGCTTTCTCTTTTGCCATACTAAAAATTTCTCTTACCAATCGAGCACCTTCACCAATGAACTTCTGAACCAATTCTGAGCCAATAATTCGAATAAATGAGGCATCTGTCTCATGAGCAACTGCTTTTGCTAGTAGGGTTTTTCCAGTGCCTGGTGGCCCGTAAAGTAAGACTCCTTTAGGAGGCTCAATTCCTACTTTCTTAAACAGATCAGGCTTCTTGAGTGGGAGTTCAACAGTTTCTCTTACCTCTTGCATCTGCTCTTCTAAACCTCCAACATCGGAATATGAAGTATCGGGAATTGAATCAATTACTTCCATTCCTTTAACGAAAGGATCCAATTTCTTAGGAAGGACTTCCATTATTGCAAAGGTTCTTTGGTTTAATGCGACTCTCATCCCAGAAGTTATTTTTTCCTTTTTTACCTTTCTACTCGCATTAACTACAAAGCTTGGTCCTGTTGAGCTTTTAACTATTGCCTTACCTTTCTTTTCATCTAAAATATCAATAATTGTAGCCGAAACTAATGGAGGTTCTCTTAATCTATCTATTTCATTTCTCAAACTATGTAATTCTTGTTCTAAACGTAATCTTTCAGCATCTAACAACTGCTTTTCAGTTTCTAAATTTCTAAGCCGTTTTTCAAGATGTCGTGTATAGGTGATTAAATATTCTCCATCCTTCCCTTCTTTATCTTTTTTCTTATCTTCCTTTATTGATGTCAAAATTTACCCTTTTAAGTTGCTTATTTAATTTTTTATCTAATTAAAGAAATTATATTTATATATATTTAAGTGTTCAAAATAACTCTATTTCTTATAGATAATAATCGTTAATATTTTTATTTCTATAAAAAATTGGTTTTAAGATTTTTTATTGATCTTTTGTATTGGAATTGGTAAAATATATCTAATGCGTCTTTTTGAGTGTCTTCTGCGATATTGAATTTTAAAAAAATAGGGTTAAAAAGGGTTATTATATCTT
>CAZZIC010000140.1:0-10897 GCA_964653985.1 uncultured archaeon
ATGTATTATGACGTGTGATATCATAAACAAGCAGTGCGCCAACGGTTCCCTGGAAGTACATGCTTCTCAAAGTAGCATATTTTTCTTGTCCTGCTAGATCCCAAAGAATCAAGCGGATCTTTGAGTTAATCTCATCTATCTTGACATCTTTTCGAATTATATTTGCACCTAACGTTGGTTTATAGTCTTCTTCAAAAGATTCCTCAACAAATTGATTAATTAAACTGGTCTTTCCAACAGCAGCTTCTCCTAAAACCGTAACTTTAAACACATACTCCCTTGATTCAAAATTTTTTTCTTGATCCTTCATCTTTTTCTAATTGTGGTTTATTAGTTTTTATTTTATGCCTTCATTTATATCAAATTTATTATTACAACGCACATAGGTATCTTCTAGTATTTTCTGCTTGTTCTATAATATAATTAATTAATACATTTAATTTATATTTTCAATTTTTTTGATTTTAAGGATTACTGTATAAGAATTGTGATCTTTTTTATTTACATCTTTATTGTCTGTTTCATAGGATACTTTGCAATCTGAACTCAGTGTCTTTTCTAGTGAATTCACTAGAAATCCCGTAAATAATTGGCAAGAAACTCCGATTTCAGAACAGAAAATGCATCGAGATACCTTTACTACAATTTTATTTTTGGTTTTACTTATTATTTTGACGGACCAATCAGTTCGTATAAGATTATTGATTTCCTTAATTGCTTCCCTAAAACTCTTGCCGTAAGGAAATAAATAAAAAGAAAATTTTTTCCCGATTTCAAATAAGAGTTTATTAGAATAATATAAAAGGCAATTTTGAGCCGCAATTATTTTTTTAAATGAAAAGAAATCTAAATCTTGATTGAGATCTATGTTTCTTTGATCTTTTAAATGTAGCATCTCCGCCTCTTTTAATATGGATTTCATTCCATCGTAATCCAAGACATCTAAATATGCTTGTAAAAGAGCCTTTACTACTCTTTTCTTAACTGTTCCTTTATAGTTCCCAATCATACTGATTGTAGTTTTTTGATTTTTTTATAAATCTAAGAGAGATAAATCAAATTGTGGATCATTTTTTCTTTCAAGGATTTTATCAATCTCATAAATATAAACTTCACCAGTTACTGAAACAATAGAGGGTTTTCCTAGATGACCTCCAATAATAGAATAATCTGGTCGTCCTACCATCGCGTGTAGATGAATTATTGGCTCGCCATCTTTGTGAGCTATATTACCCATGCATGAAACTAATTCAACATTTTCTTCAAATGTTTTGAATAAATAATCTTTTTTGGGTATGTCGTAATAACCGAGGGTAAATTTTCTAAAAGCACCGATTACGTTAATAAGCCCAGATTTAATTTCAAATTTTTGAACCATTTCATTAATTTTATCAATTAAATCTTCTTCCGGTAAAACTTTTCCAACAATTACTCTTTTCGCTTTTGATGTAACAGAATTCATTTTAAACACCTTCAAATTTCTTTTAAGGTTGAAAATCTTATGCTCATTTTTAAAATATCAAGGATAATTTAGGCTGTTAAGCCAATTATATACAGTTTTCACATTTATCTTAATTATCCCCTAAGAACCTTGTTTTAAGCTTTAATTTATTTCCAACATCTTATTATTAAAAAAATAAATATAGAATATAAATCTATATAAACATCTATAGAGAAGAAAAAATCCTTTCATAGATCTTTGCTTTATTATATTTAGATAAATTTTTTAGAATAAACCAATATTAATGTGATAGATAGAAATGGAAAAGGTAGAAATATCGGGTGTCGAATTATCTCTTTCCAAACCCGCCGATGTAGACCTTGAATGGGTTGGAAATGAGGATTTAATTAATCAGTTAAAAGCTGCTTGGATGGTGGTTGATAAAGAAGACCTCCCACTTAATCCAAGAATATTGGGGAAGCCAGGTGTGGGAAAAACAACATTGGGATATGCTGCAGGTAAGAGACTGGAAAAAGAGGTCTACATTCTTCAATGTACTATGGATACACGTCCAGAAGATCTCTTAATTAGTCCCGTTATCTCCTCTAAAAACCAGATCTCATATGTTGCAAGTTCACTCGTATCCGCAATGATTACTGGAGGAGTTTGTCTATTAGATGAAGCAAATAGAATGAGTGAAAAAAGTTGGGCAAGTCTCGCTCCCTTGATGGATAAAAGGAGATATATAGAAAGTATTATCGCAGGAATACGGATATATGCGCATTCAGAATTTCGATTATGTGTGACAATGAACAGTGATGCGAGTACTTACGAAATTCCCGAATATATTCAATCAAGGCTTAATCCCAAGATTTTTGTGGAATTTCCAAATAAAATTGATGAACTTAAGATATTAAAATACAACCTCCCTTTCGCATCCGAAGAAATTTTAGAGTATTGCGTTGAATTTTTACAGAATGCTCATAGACATGATGAACCCTACACAGTAAGGGACGGAATTAATATACTAAGGTATTATATGAAATTTCGACATTTAAACAACAAAGATAAGGGAATCATTGACATTTCTGAATTTGCTGATTCTACAAAGGATGTACTCGAAAAAGAGGCATTAAAATATCTCCCTTCAAACTATAAAGAGTACTTAGAGGAATTAGAAAAATATCATAAAGAAGAATTTTTTGAATTCTAACACGAATAAAATTCTATTAAAATCAATTTATGTAATTTTAATTATAATTGAAAAAATTTGAGAGAGATTTGGATCAACTCAACTATTTAAGATACGAAAATCTTTATGTAATCCCTACATTTCATTCTCGTATTGAATTTGCTAAGCTCGTTCGAACAGCATTTGTAAATGTATTTCCGGATTGTATAGCTGTTGAATTACCAGGGAATATACTAGATCAAATTTTAGAAGGAGTTAGTCGATTGCCGTTTTTATCTTTATTGACATATTCAGATACATTGAATCCTCAGACAATGAATATAATTCCTATTGATCCGGGAGATTCGATCATCGAAGCAATTGAGTTATCTCAAGAGTACCAAGTCCCTTTAGAATTTATAGATCTTTCTTTGAAAGAATATCGCCCTCCAAGCTATTCTATGCCGGATGATTATGCTCTCAATAAAATTGGACTTAGATCTTTTTATGAAAACATTTCATCGCATTTTGAGGATAATTATAACGAAGATAAATATCCATTAAGAGAAAAGGCAAACTTAAAGGATTATCTACGAAAACAGAAAGAAGAAATAAATAACAATAATGTAAAAGTGGAGTTTGGCAGTTCTGCATATATCGATGTATTGAGAGAAAAATATATGGCTAGAAATCTTCTCAAATTGAAGGATATATATAAGAGAATATTAGTTGTAATTGGGATGTCCCATTGGGAAAATATACAATACTTTCTAGAACACCCCTCAAAAATTGAAGAGGTCAAAATCGAACTTGAACCGTTTAAGCATGTAAAGCTTTATAATGTGAAAGCTAATGAAGCACGATTTTTATTAAAAGAATTACCTTTTCATACATCAAAATGGGTCGAGTTTAAGGATAAATATAATAAAGAGGTCTTAGAGTCTCTAGATCATCCCAAAAAATTTCAAGACTTGCTCAGAGCATATGATAAGATAAAGAATGTTAGAGAAATATTTTTGAGTGCTAAGAATGAATACGAGGAGGAGTTCAAAGAGTTCATTAATCTCCACAAATTAAAAACATTGTTTCAATATTCAAGGAATCTTAGTCTTAGTGAATTTCGATTATTACCAAATTTATTTCAGCTACTAATAGCCTCAAAAAATATAGTGGATGATGATTATGCTTGGAAGGTAATGGAATACGCCACCAAATATCCATATGATGATAAAAGTGATAATTATGAAACAATTGAATTAGCAAAAGAAGGGGCAATCGATGCGAATGGTAGGTTTATTAGACTTAGAAGAAGACATCAATACTCATATGAAAAAGAAAGAGATTTACCCTTAGAAGAAAGACCTGATGAGAAATATCCAGGAGAATGGCATAATGAATGGGAGGATGGAAAATGGAATACGGTTTCATATCCCCCAGAAGATATTTTAGAGGAGGATTATTTTGCATTTATTCGAAAAAAAGCAATGAAAAACTTAAAGGAACAAAGAGTAAAGATTGAAGAATTTAAGGCAAGTTTGATGGATGGAATAGCTATTAAAGAGACAATTAGAAATTGGGCAACTAAAAGGAAAATTTATGTGAAAAATGAGCAAAAAGTCAATGGTAAAGTTGACACACTGATTGTTATATTCGATAAAGATCGCGGCATCAAGGAGAAATATCCTTATAAAATAACATGGTACGCTGAACATGATAAAGAAAGTGATATGGCTTTTTATGCAACATCTCCGGGAAATTATCTTATAGGTCCCGGAATTTCACATGTAGAGGTTGGCGGTCTTTTATCAATTTTTCCTGCCCCATATTTACCACAAATATTCGCTCCTTTTATGGATTATCAATATGAGGATACTCAAAATAAAGCTGAACGACTTCTAAAAGCGGGTATTTTATATTCCAAGGAAAAATATATTGCTTATGTTGCTAATGAACCCCCTAGAAAATATTTTTATTCAATGGCGGGAGTAAAAAGACGAGAAATAGTATATATTCCTTTAAATAACTTTTCTCATGATTCTCTAAAGACTATAAAGCATGTCCATCTTTTAGCAGGGAGGGACAAACGTTCTATTGCCCATAAATACATATTTTTAGACAAGTAATCAAAAAGATTATCTGAAGTAATAAGCACTGTTTTCCCAGATTTTTGTTTATTTTGTTGAAAAAGTATTTATTTAAAATCACCATTTCTTTTCATAGCAATTTCAATTTTTTAAATTTTTTATATATATAAAATGAAAAGAGAAGATTTAAAATATAAATATAGGTGATATTTGATGTCAAAATCAGCAATACTCAATATTCCTTTGGAACAAATAAATTATAATAGAAAATCTAAACGTATAACGTTAAAGATTCTTGATTTTACATATATCGGTCATTATGAAAGGAAGGACACCATTAAAAACCTCATAGATGACATATTAGAATTATTGAAAGAGAGAAATCTTGAAAAGAATAAAATATTCTTTATTAATGGAGCAACTAACGAGAAAATTTCTAAAAAACTTCAAATTAAAGAGTTAGAGGAGACAAAGAATCGGATAGAACAACTTAAGAACATACAGCCCGTGAGAGAAAAAGATATTGAAGATACCCTCCAACCTAGAGTTAAAGAAGCAGTAAGTAAAAGTAGAAAAGCTAAAAAAAAGGAAGAATCACTTTCTGAACTAGTAATGGATGAGCTCCTAGGAGGGATGAGGGAAGATTCTCAAGAATTTGAAGAAGAGGATTTTGAGAAGTCAAAGAGATATAGAGATCTCCCCAAACCATCAGCTCCCGCTGGAACATCTCGGTTAAGCTCTATAGAAGAGAAAAAACTTGAAGAACCAATCATTGAATATGATATAAATCTAGGATTACAGTACTATTCTGTTATGAAAATGAAAATGAATTATTTATTTTATGTGTATTTTTCTTATGATGTTCTTGAAATCCTTGATGAGGAAGGTAAAACAGTTTACAAAACAAAATTTAAAATTAAAACGCGGAAAAAGGAGCCTCCAATTCTCGATCTAAAGATCGAGGGTGAAGGATTTGAAGTTCATCCACTTAGTGGTAAAGTTCTCGTAAAAAAGGATTCGATTAATCCTCCCGTAATGGTATTTTCAATTACCCCAAAAAAGACCAAGAAAAAACTATTAAAGAAAAAAGAAGAGCAGAGGAATTATTTACACATTTTCATTAATTATGAAGGAGAAGAAGTGAATCACACTGTTCTCTCAATAATTGTACAACCAAAACAATTTCAGATCAAATTAGGACCCCTTAGATTAAATGTGAGTAAAACTACTGCAATGGTTCTATCTTTTTTATCTGTTCTAATCGCTACTTTATCGGCTGTCTATTCTGTTCTTTCAATCCAAGATTCATTAAATACATCTTCTTCATCTCTTCAAATCCTTAGTGATATCGCTCCTGGTTTTGGAGGGTTATTACTTATGACAGTCTATTTTGTACTAATATTTAAGAAAAGTATTTATCCACTAAAAGAAAAATGGTCCGACTTTATCAACTTCGATAAAGGAATTCCAATAATCAAATAATTTTAAATAATGAGTGAGTACATCCTTTTTTTTTCTATTTTTTATTTTATCTTATTTTGAATTCTAAACTTAAGCAGTCTCAAGATTTTAGAACCGTTCAAGTTAGATACTGGTAAAAACTATTTTCATACAGATTTCTTGAAACAGTATTTAATATAAAAAACGATATAAAATTTAAAAATAAAGGAAAAATAGTAAAAATATTTGTAAAAAGAGAATTTAATAAAATTAAAATGAATTACTCTTTGAGAGAATCTAAGTAGGTTTCTATCCTTCCTTGAATAACTTCAGGTTTTTCAGCCTCTTCATCCTTGAGAGCTAAAGCTTCTTCAATATTTTGTCTATGAACTGTATTCATAGCACAGAAAGGAATCTCCAAAACTTTTTTTGGATTACTTGGATCTACTACACCGTAATGAACAAGACAATTTTTAACTCTTTGTAAATCAAAATTATATGCGTCTTGAAAATGCATTGCAGAGACCATAAAGTTTCTTTTAGCCAAAAAGTCTCCTGCAGAACTTAGATTAGGGGTAAAAACTAAACGAGCAAACGATTGATAAGTCTTACTAGAGAAGATCTTTTGTGGATTTTTAACATATTTCATTAACCCGGCAAAAAAGTAGGCTTTCATCATTTGCCTATAACCAAGGTTCACCATATCATCGATAAAGTTTCCTATAGTGCTGGCAACTCCGCCCCAGTCTTGTAAATTGACACCCTTCAATAAACTGGTGGGTTTAGGAACTTCTTTATTTTGTACCATATCATAAACTTTATTTGCCCAGCGGATAAGACCTTCCGCATCGAAATATGTTTCAATAGGCTCCCATTCGCCTTTATCATTAAGAACTACAATAGTGGCAAAACCACAATCCTTGTGGCTAAGCATTGAAAATGCGGGCTGATCATCGAACCAAGCAAGTAATTTTGTTAATTTTCCAGTGGTTGCGATGGGATAAAATCGATTAACGGCACCTCCTGTATGTTCATTTATAGCTTTCTTCAAATCTGAAGTTGTGTATCTAAGATCCATCAATTCTTCAAAACTTATTCTTCCGCATAGAGAAACGGGTTGAAAAACAATACCCGCTACTACATCAGAATTTTCTTTGGCAAAATCTAATATAGGTCCAACTTGGTTGTCATTGACACCCTTGGCAACAGTTGGAACTAGCATAAGTCCATTCATTCCAACTTTTCTACAATTTTCTACAACTCTTTTCTTGATTGGCCATAGATTCACTCCTCGTATTTTTTTATAGGTTTCTGGGGAATCAACAGCATCAAATTGGAGATAAACTGCATCTAAGCCGGCATCCATTAATTCTTGAAAGTAATCTAAGGATTTTGCTAATCGTACTCCATTCGTAGAGACCATTGTTTCGATAAAACCTAATTCTTTCCCTTTTCTAATCATATCTGGGAGGTCATCTCTTAATGTTGGTTCTCCACCAGCAAACTGAAGTAAGACTGCGGGATTTGGTTTCATAGATCTAAAATGTTCCATAATCTGTACGATCTCATCAAAAGAAGGTTCGACAACATAACCCGCGGCACTTGCGTTTGCGAAACAAATAGGACAAGCTAAATTACATCTGTTTGTTATATCGATTAAACAAATACAAGGGGCAGATTCATGATTTTCACAAATACCACAATCATATGGACAGCCATTTTGTCGAGGCTTAATTCCAGATGATACGCATTCTGGTTTTGTGGTGTTATTTACTGTTGAACCAACTTCTTCACAGAAAGTTTGTGCCCATTTATACTCTTCAGGATCAATTGAAAGTTTATCTTTAAATTCCCCATGATTTTCACATTCTTTTCGCATCATCACCCAATCTTTCTCGGGGTCGACATAAATTTCTGCGGGGATTTGGGATAAACATTCGGGGCATAGAGAAGTCGTACGTCTAATTATTTCTTCTATCATAATGATCGATCCTTAAATGATTTGCTTTAATAATTATTTATTTAATTAAACCATTAATCAATATAAATGAAACTCTATGTAACATTTTAGCAAAAGTATTATTTTCTTTTTTAAAAAATTAGAATTGATGGATCGTATAAAAAAATATTAAACCCAATAAAGGTTAAGAATATTGAAAATGAATTATTCCTTTACAACATTTTGAGTGGTATAGTTCCTGCTTTAAGTTAAGTGAGTAATAAAGAAAATTACCAAAAATCTGATAACACTACGCGGTTGATGTTTCTGGCTGAGCGTCCATTGAAAAAAGCTTTAGCAAAAGTATGAAAGAAAAATAAAAAAGTTGGACAAAAAATTCAACACATTTTTTACTAATTATTATTCTTCATGAATTTGCGCGACCATTTATTATATTTAGTATTGACTAACCAAATTTAACAAGTTAAATGGAAAGCCCCAGCAATTTTCTTTTTATTGTTTTTAATCTTTTCATTATAAACTTCTACAGCTTTACTGGTATCATACTTTTCTATTTGAAAATCAAGTTTTTGGGGAAGATTAGGTGGTACAGTCATATTTCCGGAATGTCCTTTTCCTACGATCAAAATGTCGGGATTAAATTCAATAACCTTTTTCAAATCATTTTTGGCTAATCTATGGCCTCTGTCTCGCCACCAATTTGAAATAACTTTTTCATTTAATAATATCACATCATTCTCATATGTCTTTCCATCAATGATTATTTTTCCAAAACTGTAATGGGTAATGAAATTCGAAGGTGACATACTATAACTTGTTCAGTTCAAAATTAAAATATAATCCTTAAAATCTATAAACAGATATCAATCTTAAAGTTAAATGGAAAATGATCTCCATATGATAAGACCCTTTTTCTATGGAATTTAAATCATCTTTCACTTAATAATTCTAAAGTTCAATTCTTAAATACTTACGAATAATTGCTAGTATAGATACCATTAAAGAAAATAAAATTGATATGCGTTTAAAAGGCGAGTATGGGAGGTAATTTATTCATGTTGAAAAACCTTAAAAAAGAAACCAAAAACTATTTAGAAACCCAATTTGATTCTAAAACGAAAATAGAGTATATTGGGCCCTTATCAGAAAAGCAAAAAACCCATGAAGGGCATGAAGAATTAAAAGAATTTGGTTATGGAAAAAATATCTTAGTAAAAGCAATAGTTAATGGAAAAAGGAGAAGTTATATTATGGCAACCTTGAAGGAAAATATTTTTGGCCACGAGAATTTTTATGACAGAGCTAAGTCCTTATTATTTGCTTACTCGGCTTATAACGATCTTCCAAAGCATGTGAAATCTATTGACTTGGGAGTATATACTAAGAGAGATAAGATAAAATCAATCGGGGATGTTAAGGAGTTCTTTTTATTGAGAGAAAAAGTTCCGGGTATAGAATATGCCGAAGATCTTGAAAGAATTAAAAATCAAGAGGATTTAAAGGATATAGATATAAAAAGGGCTAAATCTTTAGCAGATTATTTGGCTGAAATCCATTCTAAAAAAGCCAAAGGAGAAAAAAAGCATCTATATACAAAGAAAATTAGACAACTAATCGGGAGTGGGGAATGTATATTTGGGTTGACTGATAGTTATCCCTCCAATTTGCCATATGCTCCTCAAGAAACTCTAAGAAATATAGAAAAAAAATGTATTGATTGGAGATATAGATTAAAACAAAGAACCCAAAGATTAAGCCAAGTACATGGAGATTTTCATCCTTGGAATATCTTGTTTAAAAAGGATACAGATTTTAAGCTATTAGATAGAAGTCGAGGAAAATGGGGTGAACCCGCAGATGATGTGATCGCATTGAGTATCAATTATTTGTTCTTTTCACTTCTTAAAGAAGGAGAAATCAACGGAGTATTTTATAAACTCTTTAATATTTTTTGGAATGAATATTTAAAGAAAACAAAAGATAGAGAGATTTTAGAGGTTACTCCCCCCTTTTTTGTATGGAGAAGTCTAGTATTAGCATCACCCATTTGGTATCCTGATTTAAAATTGATTATAAGAAAGAAACTCTTTAGATTTATAGAGAAGATATTAGAAATCGAAAAGTTAAATATTCAAAAAGTTCCTAAATATTTCGAGTTGTAAATTAAATTATGAAAGGAAAAGCATTCGCAGTTTGGCTAACTGGATTACCCGGAGCGGGTAAATCGGTAATTTCCGAAAAATTGAAGGAATTATTTGAGGAGAATAAAATTAAGGCTCAAATCTTAAAAATGGATGAAATGAGGAAATATGTCACCCCCGAACCTAAATATACTGATGAGGAGAGACAATTAATCTACAATGCATTCAGTTATACAGCCAAACTCTTAGTAGAAAATGCAATCAATGTAATAATGGATGCCACTGGAAATTTGAAGAAATATAGAATTTTAGCCAAAGAAATCATTCCAAATTATAATCAAGTATTTCTCAAATGTCCTTTAAAAACCGCAATAAAACGGGAAATTGAACGTAATGAAACGAAACAAGCTCCAGAGAAGATTTACGAAAAAGCAATGAAAGGGGAGGCAGAGAATGTACCAGGACTTCAAGCAGAATATGAAATACCAGACAATCCTGATATAATTATTCAAACAGATAAAATAGGAATTAAAGAGTCTGCTGAACTCATTTTCAAGGAACTTCAAAAGAGATATGATTTTTATTAGGGTTTAGTAAAAAAAGAAAAAATTATTGAAATATCTAATCAGCTCTAATTTATAGGAGTTTCTGTTCTCACTC
>CAZZIC010000141.1:0-6221 GCA_964653985.1 uncultured archaeon
GAATGTTTATGGCAATATATCTCTCTTTGTTTTGATAATAGTTTTATTTTCTGGAGGTATAAATAAGATTTTAAACAAAATTTGTCCCCCTCGTGAAGGGAGATTTCCTAAAGGTAGTAAAGATTGGAAGTATTTTCATAGGAGGTTTTGGCTTGCTTATTTTCCAATTTGGCTTGCGAGAGCACTTCCTCTACCATGGATAGATGTATTCGTTTATAAGCTATTCGGAACAAGAGTAGGAAAGTCGGTTGTTATCTATGATGGTTATGTAGATCCGCTTTTTATTGAAATCGGAGATAATTCGATGACTTCGCTAAATACATGCATTTTTTCGCATTTAATTTATCATGACCATGTCATCATAAAAAAAATAAAAATTGGTCGAGCTTGTATTGTTGGCCCCCAAACAGTTGTATCTCCTGGGACCATCATGAAAGATGGCGCTATTTTAGGCGCGAATAGTTATACCTCCATCGGACAAACTCTCGAGGGCAATTTGATTCACGTTGGACTCCCTGTATCAAATCAATTTCCGATTCAAAGTCTAGAAAAATCAAAAGAAAAGTTAAAGAGTATGAAAGAACAAGAAAAGAAAGGGGAAGAGTAGATCAAAAAGAGTGAAAAACAAATATGTTTCAACCTGCGAGCTTAAAGGGATCTTCACCAACTCCTTTAGATGAGAAAATAAGAAAGAAATTTTATGGACTCTATATTTTTATAATAATATTAAGTTTTGTGCCAGTTTCCATTTTCGAGTATACTTACTTTATCCTCTTTTGGCAAGACTCTTTTTATTGGATTTTCTTTCTAATGTTGCCCATAAATTTCTTGATTGCGATCTATTTATTGGAAATTAGCTCGTTAATTGTTTCTAGCTTACTATTACTACTCGTAAATTTAATCCACTTCCCTAAAGAAGGGACTTTTAAAAGAGATATTGAGGACAAAGATTATTTATATTGGAACCTTAGAAACTTAATTAAAAAATGGAGCGTTGATATCGTAGCTACAAATCCATTTCCTTGGTTGAAAAATCGTTTTGCGTTAAGATTTTTTGGTGTCCATATTGGAAAAGGATGTATCTGTGATAACGCCTTTCTATCTTCAGAGTTTCTAAGGATTGGAAATAATGTCATATTGGGAATGAGCACATTCATTTTTAGTTTTGGTATTGAAGCTGAGAAACTAATATTAAAAAAAATTACAATAGGAAACGATGTGTTAATTGGAGCAAAATGTACAATATTACCCGGAACAACTATAAAGGACGGAGTAAAACTGTCAGCACACTCTTATACTGATTATGATGCTGTCTTAGAAAAAGAACACATTTATAAAGGCCACCCAGCAATGAAAATTGATTAAAAATCGCTTTTCTCATTCTGAAGATTCTTTCTATCATAAATGTATTAACTATTAACGTAAAACTCTAATTTAACTATTGAATTATTACAATTGTAAGTTCTAAATAAAAATGATGCGAAATTTTAATTGTAAAAATTTATGGAGTAGATATTAATGGATGACTCATTGTTTTTAGAGAATTATAATATGATTCTTATTAGATATTCTGGGGAAATTTGGCTTAAATCTACAAAAGTTAAAATGAGAATGGTCAAAACTCTTATGAACAACATTAAAAGAATGCTAAATAGAGTCAACCTTAAATTCCATAAATATCAACTGAGCAAAGATTCCTCAAGGATTTTTTACTTTTTCAGCAATGAAGATATCCCTAGAGCTGTAGAGTTATTTAAAAAGGTTTTTGGAATTTATTCTTTTAGTCCCGCCTTAAGAACCTCGAATAAAATGAAAAATATAAAAGAGAGAACCTTGGAAGTTGCTGAAGCAATTCTCGAAAAACACGATTCCTTTGCTTTGAGAGTCAAAAGGTCGGGAGTTCATGATTATTCTTCTCATGATGTCGCTGTGAAAGTGGGGGCAGAAATAATGGAAAATTTTCAAGAACTGAATTTGTCAGTTGATTTAACAAATCCGAAAAAGAAAATATATATCGAAGTTCGTGATAATTTTACTTATATCTTTACCGATATAATTCACAATTATTGGGAGGGGTTACCTCTAAGTAAAAGAAATCAAATATTTGTAATGGATTGTGGCAGGATCGATGACCTTCTCGCTGGTTTCCTATTAATGCGAAGGGGAGCTCAGATATTTCCTATTTTATTCGATGTCTCAAATGAGAGAGAGAGAGTAACCGACAAGTGGGTATCCCGTTGGAAAGTTGTTAGAGATTTTATCCCTTTCAATAAGTTTTTCCTGCAAATATTAGACCTTTCCAGCCTTTTAGAAGAAATTCTTACTCAAACTCCGAAAAAAGAATATACTTGTGCCTTATGTAGGTTAGTAAGATTAGATATACTGGCCAAACTTAATGATAGGATAAGATTATTTAAAGATGTCAAAGCCTATTCTGATGGATTAAACCTCAATAATGATAATTATTGTATAGATACGGTGGATCTCCAGTCAATTGCCTTAAATTATTTATTTTCCCAAAATCCTATTTTTACTTCGATTGTTACGATGGATAAGAGTGAGATTAAGGAAAGACTAAACAAAATTGATAAAAATCTTAAAGAATTCGATTATTGTAAATTTAAACCGAAAAACCAAGAAATCGATTTAGAAGAAGTCAAGAAATTATACCAATCATTAAATACTGATAAGCTAATTGAAGAATGTATAAATAATATAAAACAAATTAATTTATCATAAATAAGAATTTTACTTAAGGAAGGTATTATTAAATTGGTTTTTACTATTATATCTTAATAATCTAACAAAAAATCATTTTAAATAAGGAAGAAAGAGACAAGTTTAGAGGTCAGGAATGGTTATGCCTAAGGTAAAATTGCATTTGTTAAATATTTTCCAATTAAGAATTAAGAAAAATAAGTTGGAATATGAAGGGAAAACAATCAAGGATGTTATCTCTAAATTTATTGATGAATATGGAGATAAACTGGACGAAGAATTATTGAGTGAAGACGGGAAAAGAATACATCCACAGATGCTAGTTTTGGTCAATGGAAGAGACATTAATAATCTTAAAAACTATAAAACACAACTTAAAGAAGGCGATGAAATACACCTTTCTTTCCCTCTTTCTGGGGGATAGAGATTTGTTTAAGACTCATTTATTTTTCTTTAAATATTAATGATTTTAAGGAAAAGTAATAATTTATTAAATTCGAATTCTATTTGTATTTTATAAAAAATTTTAAATAGTTTTAAACTAATAATTTTTTGATTTTACCATGGTTCGTAAAATTTCATTTTTGGGTTTGGACAACGCTGGAAAAACAAGTATTATTACCGCAATTACCAAAAAGTTTGGTTTTGAGGAGGAAGTAATAAATTTAGCTCCTACGAGAAGAATTGACAGAGATACTTTTAATTTTTTGGGGCTAGAATTTATAAGAATGGACTTTGGAGGACAAGAACAGTACAGAAAAACATATCTCAAAGATCCTGGAAAATACTTGGGTGGAACAGATTTAATTTTCTATGTAATTGATATCCAAGATTACGATCGATATATTGAAGCAATAGATTATTTAGATGAGATATTGATCTTTTTTAAAGAAATTCGAGCAGAAGTTCCCGTATGTGTTCTTTTTCATAAATTTGACCCCGCCCTTGAAAATAATAAGGAACTGAATCAAAAGGTTCTCACCTTAAAACAAGCTCTCATAAAGTATTCCAATGATTTTGATATCTTTTTCTTTGAGACCAGTATTTATGACATAAAATCTATAATGGATAGTTTCTCTGTTGGGCTCTCATTATTGTTCGATAAGATAGAATTGGTTTCCAATTTGTTTCAACAGTTCAGTAAAAATTATAATGCAATTCTTATGGCATTATTTGATAGTCAGGGCTTAACTGTGGGAGAATATTATAAACCACATCTTCAACTCAAGGAGAAATTAAAAATCTACGAGATTTATAATGTACTATTAAAACGTATCAAGGCTCAAAATAAGAAATTACATGAATTTTCGGATACATTTGAGGACGGCTCACGCTTCTCTGGGGTAATAGAAGTCTTAAATTTTGGAAAGCTGGAATTTTATTTGCTAGTGATTATCGAGGAAGAGGAGGAAGACTTGGAGAAAACGGTTGAATTATTAGATAAGATAGAGGCAGCAAAACCCGAAATGGAGAATTTAATCTCTCAACTCGTTCAATAAGAAACTTCAAACTTCAAACTTCAAACTTTTTTAACTTTAGTTTCCCTTCTACTCTTTTTTAATCTATAGGTTTCAGGAAATTTTCTTGAACAATTGATTCTCCAAATTTAATACATTTATTCAATATTTCATATAATGCCTCCGAATTCTCAATTCTTAAGTAGTTTTGGAGACTTTCTTTGCTTTTAATCAATTCTTTTATTTTAATCAAAAATCCCGCAAAAAAGTGATTGATGATTAATTTACTATTTTTATGCTTTTTATCTACACCTAATGTGTAATTTATTCGGTCATTTTGATTAATTCTAATTTCTAAATTTTTTTCGGAAATTAGATAAACCCTAATATGTGAAATTACCTTAAAGTCCTCATCAATGTTATCCAAGGTGGAATCGTTACCTCTTTTTTCAGACGGATCATTCATTTCAGAAAACAATATAAGATCAATTTTATTGGGGGAAATCGTAGTAAATTCTTTATTAAAGGTTGTTTGTCTTTTTTCAGTGATAAAACTTGTAATCAAATTATTCTTAGAAGCTTCATTAAAAAGTTCTAAAGTCTCTTTATTGAGAATTAATCCGAGAAAAAGGGAATGGTTCTCATAGGAAATATCATCGATATTGTAAGGTCCTAATTTTAATTTTAATTCTAATTCGGAATTCTTTTCTTTTTGGTAAAAAATTCTTTCCATCTGTCCGTCGGAAATTTCTATTTTCTTTAAAAACCGAGGTTCTATTATGAATTCAGTATTGAAATTACCTAAATACTTTAATTCTTCAGAAAAGCATGCTTCATCCTTTTTAGAAAGGACCGGTATAAAAGTAGTCGATTTTCCAAACGTTGAAAATAGTTTGGTAAATAAAAGCCCTTTTCCATCTAAATCTGAGGAAATCATTGACTCATTCTCTCTCGGGGTTTCTAAAAGAGCTTTTTTAACAATCGATGTAAGTATCTTTCTATTAATTATATCATCTGGATTGTAGGCAAAGAAATTTTTCAAACGGTTTACGATCTTTTGAATTAAGAGATCAAAAAAATCTGTTTTAATTTTAACTTTAGGAAATATTGGACCTACTACGATTATATTCTTGTTTGTATCCTCGGGCAGTTAACACACCAAATTATGTATCATAATTAGAAACTAGAAAGAAACGCAGATGGAGGGATTCGAACCCCCGCGTGCTTCCACACACCGGCTTACACGACTCTATCGTTCTCGAGGCCGGCGCCTTACCGGGCTAGACTACATCTGCTTATATTTAAGAGTTTTTTTACAAATTTATTTATAATATGCTTGAAAATACAGAAATATTAAAAAATTTTGCTTAAGATATGAGCGCTAAGGAAAGAAAAGAGGTTTTCGATTCTTAGGATTATTTAAGTAAAAGATTTAAAGCTCTTTTAATAAAATCGGGAATTTTTTTTTATGTGGGAACATAAATCTTGAGTCTTAATTCGGGATCTAGAGGTTCTATTAATCCTTCGTTCTCATATTGCTCTAAAAGCTTTTTAATTGTAGACACTCTGATATCAAATTTCACGGCTACATCTGTGGCTAAAATTGTTTTACTATTTTTAATGTAATCCTTGACATCCTCTTCTAACCCTGGAGGAATAAAGGCATCTCGCTCAATGACATCAACGTGCTTTACCCGACCGTACTTTCTCCTTAGATTTAACGTGTCTTTCCTTGCTAATACTTTATCTTCTTTCTCTGACATTTTAGATCGTAATATAAATTTAATTCCTTGTAAATATTAATTAAAATTAACTAAAGTAATTAGTTTATTAAAAATAATAAAATTTTTGATTATTCTCAAGACATTAGTTTTGTTGATAATTTCAAGTAATCCTTGATATTTTTGATTTTTTATTTAAGATACCCCTTACCATGAATGATGATTATAACTTCTATATAGAAAAAGAACGGCCTGAAGATAAATATGACAAGGTCTCTGATTATTTTAAAGGAGAAAGGTTAGTTGATTATGCCACCTCCAAGAG
>CAZZIC010000141.1:6321-10877 GCA_964653985.1 uncultured archaeon
CCCTTCCGTTCGAATTCATATGATGCGATTATTTCAATTTCAGCACTTCAATGGGTTTACAGAAGCCTAAAAAATCCCAAAATGGAGCAAAAATTGCGATCTTTAGCAAAGTCCTTTAGTAAGATCCTAAAAAATAATTCTAAAGCCGTGATACAGTTTTATCCTAAGAGCTATAAATTAATGCAAAAAGTAGGTAAAATCTTCTCAACCGAAGGGAATTTTAATGGAAAATTTATAATTGACAACCCCGATATTCCAAAAAAAAGGAAAATTTATCTTCTTCTAAAAAACTAATTGTCAAGTAAAATTTTCTGATTTTTCACAAGAAAAGCTTGAAATTGTTATAAATTTTTTTTTTGTTATGTAAAAATTTTAATATACATATTCTATTAGTTTTATAACTTTACAAAAAAAAATATTTTATAAAATTTTTATAAAACTTTTAATAAACAACCTAAATTTTTGAAAAGATTAAAAATACTTTTCAAATTTTAGATTGAAAGGTTAAAAATTATGATTGACAAAACAAAAATAAATAAACGTACAATAGTACTACTTTTAATAGCAACGATGTTCGTTTCGGGAATCTATATGAATTCTCTTGTAAACGAATCAAACCTAAATAACGACGTAGAAAGTGAAAATACAGATAGAGAATATACAGATAAACCACTAAATGAAAAGAATCTTGAAACAAGCGTTTTGGGAGATGCGGTCTGGTGGAATAATTCCTTCCAATACAGAACACTGATAAATATTTCAAATCCATATGATGTAGATTTCACGAATTTCATAGCATCATTTGAGTTTAATTACAGCAAACTTGTTGAAGAAGGAAAAATGAATGAATCTCTGAAGGATCTTAGAATTGTTGAAAATGGTGTTCTAAGAGATTATTATATTGTTCAAAACTACACAGTAGATGGTAATGCTACAATTTGGTTTAAAACAAATGCATCAAGAGCTATCGGTGGAATTCCAACAATAGAAAATGATACCTATATGTATTATGGTAATGATACCGTTAGTTATGCTTCAGATTATTTGATGTCAAGAGATCCTCGAGGTTATGCATGGTGGAAAATGGATGAAAACGGAGGTTTAAGTATTTATGATACTATTAATGGCATAGAAGGAGAGCTCCACGGCGGTCCCTCTTGGACTAGTGGAGGATTGGAAGAAAATGACTATGCTTTAGACTTTGACGGATCTAATGAATATGTTTCCCTTAGGATGCATTATGAAGCAGGAGTGAATAACTCTCTACATGCATTTACCGCTTCGGCTTGGATAAAACTTCCAGATAATAGAGGTGGTGGTTGGTCTATTTTAGATTTCGATAGGTCAGAATACTTTACATTTGCGGCTGGTCCTGATGGATACACCGCCTCGGGAGATCCTTATGTTGAGTTTGACACAACAAGTAGTGAGGGTACTCATGATATGTTGGGGACCATACCTATAGACGATGGAAAATGGCATTTTGTTACAGTTGTTTACAATTCTTCAGAAACTTATGATAAGAAAATCTATGTTGATGGAGTCTTAGACAATGAGGTTGACGCATATTCTACAGGAATAGCTATTGGATCTGGAACTAGTAGGAATAGATACGGATATATAGGCGATGGTTCGGAATCCAGTACTTATGATGGTAGTAGGAATAATCAGTATTATGATGGAATTATGGATGACGTGAGATTTTATAATAATTCCGCTTTAAATCAAGAAAAAATTGAATGGCAATATAATAATTACACTCTTGGAACGGAACTTAATGAAGAACAAGAAATATCCGCAACTGTTAAAGTTATCGTTAAAGATATGGACGGAAGAGTTGTTCCCAATGCGGAAATCCTAGCAATTAACTCCTCTAATAAAGATGATATCATCATCGGAAATACTAATGGTTTAGGGTACTACAACTTTGTTTTAGACTTCGGTGAAACATACAATTTTACAGTAAACTATACGATATGGAATAATACTATTCCAATCGAGAAAACTTTTTATAATGGTACTGAATTAAGTGAAAGTTATACCTTCAATGGATTATCTCAAGTCGTCTACATCAAATTAAAAAATATGTGGACTATTGATTTTGAAATAGAGGATTGGGAAAATGAAGCGATGGATTATGGATTTATAGAAATTTATAATCAAACCTATGATAACGTAAATCTCCTAACGAATTTAACCATAAATGATAATACAGGAACTCAAAGTTTCCGATGGATAAACCAGAGTAGTTATAAATATAGAGTTTATTATAAAAATGCAGATTACTTCATAACAAATACATTAGTGAATCAGAGTACAATACTTAGAGATGAATACGTCAATAATATTAGAAATACTACTTCTCTGGATTATTATTTCGAAGTAAATCAATCTTCCAGTGAACCTAAAGAGGATCCTCGATATCGAGTTAATGAATACATATATATTACCAACTCTAGTAGCACTCATCTAGGAAATTACAAAATAATAAATGTGTCTGTTAATATGGAAAATATGGAAGATGACATAGATAATCTTGACTTTTATTATATTAACAGCAACAATAATCCCATATTATTTGCCGATGAATCAACTTCAGGAGTTCAAACAAGCTTTTCAAAAGATTATAATGTAACTGAATACGGTGATGCCTTCGGTATTAGGCTTGATGTCGAAGGAAGCAATTCTACAACATGTAATGGGCGAATTACGGTAAATATCACTCAATCGCATAATAATTACATAAAACTGAATATGTCAAGCTTTCCAATCTATGTTTATACTATTGGAGAATTTGATCCCGAACCCCTAGAAAATGTTATAGTTCAAGTTAGGAATGCGAGTGATCCTTCTACTATCGTGGCCAGTTTAAGAACTAATGAAAATGGATATGCGAAAGGACAAATCAATGATGAGCTTGATTTTTGGTATATTAGGGATGAATATAATATTACACTAAGATATTATAATACCCCTTTCGAGTTCAATGTTACAGATTCAGATCAAACGTTTGAACCCAATGCACGAGTTGATTACTATGAATATAATTTGACACATTCTTCTGGAGGAATTGAATTATTTATGGATTTGGATCGATCGAAGTATTTATCAGAAATCCAAGGAGAATCATGGGATCAGGATGTCTATTATGGTTCAAGTCTTACATTTAATATTAAGTTCGGAGTTTCAAGTAATGGCGGTTCTTCTTATCAATATATTGATGATCCAGATTACTTAAGTTATGAAATACGAAAACAATTTGATAATGATATATTGATGTCTGGAGATATTGAACTTACAGCAGATGCTAATGATGTTTTTGATCACACATTAACCCTTAGCAATTATTCGGGAGAATTATTTGGAGGGAATACTTATATCTTTGAAGTTTCAGGTGATAAAGTTGGATATCTTTCACCAGATGAAGCTGAATTGGCATTTAATCTGAATAACCGACCAACAAGCGTTAGTTTACATAACTTTAACAATATAAGTAAAACATTTACTAATGTTTCCCAATATTACAATGAAATAGTAAAGATCTCTGTCAAATATACCGATACACTAAATGGAAATCCTATCACTGGTGCTAACTTGTCCTATTCATGGAACTTCGGGTCTGGAGATTTAACAGTAGATCCTAGTCATTCTGGTTATTATTATTTCGAAATCAATACATCTCAAGCGAAAAATGTTGGTTTATATAAGATTTACTTTACAGCAGAACAGCAAAACTATGCTACGGTGCAAGATTATGTTCTAGACTTAAACATTCTTAGAAGACCTACTCAATTGAATGGTCAAGCGGAATTAGTTCATATTTCAAGAACTCTATGGGTAAAACAAGCATATAACTTTACCTTCCAATACAATGATACACGATTAAACAAATCTGTAAACGAATTAGAAGAAGCTCACTTCCAATGGTATGAAATCGGATCTGATGGACAGCCCTTAGGAGATCCAAGCTCGGACGTACAAATTCATGAATCTAAGAATGATTTAAATGAAACAATTTATCTTCTAGATTTTGACACCGAAACTAGAGATGTCGGAGATTATGCTCTATTTGTTACCTTACAAAAATATAACTATGAAGTAAGGAATGCTTTCATTGACCTTCGTATTCGAAAACGCGTATTTAATACAAGTTTGACGGCAACTAATCTACAAGGGTCTCAAATCAACGTTGTGCAAGGGAAAGATGTTGAATTAAGATTGGTCTTGGAAGATCCTACAAATAATGGAGCTCCGTTGATAGATGCGAATATTAGCTTACAAATAGGAAATGATAAATATGATTTCAATGAAACCGAAGATGGTGTATATACATTTACCTTCTCTACAGATCAAATCAATACACTACTTGCTTCTCAAACACTTTCTGGAAATATAACCATTTCGAAAGAAGACTATGAAACCCAAACACTTCCAATTACAATTGCCGTGGGGATGACTGAGATATTTCCTGGTATGCCAACATTCTACTTTATGATGATTGTTGGTTCAGCAATTGCTGTAGCGGGAAGTTTAGCAGGATATAGGTATTACCAACT
>CAZZIC010000142.1:0-10782 GCA_964653985.1 uncultured archaeon
ATAGATTCTGAATAGTTGATCTGAATTTTTACTTACTATAGTTCGAAAATATTTTGTAATGGTGGCATTTACCACGAATCCTCCATAAATTCTTGGATAAGGTTCTACATCTGTCCCACCCCCTCCAAAAGCTATTCTAACTGGAGTTTTACTAACTATCATTTTTCCACACTAACTCTTTATACTATAATGAATAAATCAACTTAAAAGACATTAAAATTTTTAATGATTAAGTTAATCTTTTTTATTGCGCTATATTAATCTAAAAATACAATTTAACAGTATCTTAAAAAGTATTTAATCATGATTGTGAGATCTAAAGCTCCTTTTCGTGTAAGTTTCGGTGGCGGTGGTACTGACATGGAACCCTATTGTGTAGAGCATGGAGGGTGTGTAATCAATACAACGATAGATAGACACGCCTATATTACCATATTACCAAGGAAAGATAATAAAATAAAGGTTGTATCAAAAAACTTTAATCAAGAGCTTACGTTCGACATCGGAGATAAGGACTATTCAGAAAAATTCGAATTATTTAAGGGAGTTGTGAATGTTTTAGATGTTGATGAAGGATTTGATATCATTGCCTACTCAGAACTTCCGGCAGGATCTGGGATGGGAGGGTCTTCTTCTCTTACTGTAGCTCTCATTGGAGCATTCAATGAATATTATAATTTAGGGTTGGATAAACATCAAATTGCCCAGAAAGCATATGATATTGAAAGAATTGAATTAGAACAAAAAGGAGGGTATCAAGATCAATTTGCTGCCAGTTATGGAGGGTTTAATTTTATTCAATTTACAAATGAGGTCAAAGTTTTTCCGATAAAGCCCTCTCAGGAAATGCTGAATGAACTACAATATAGGATGATTCTCTGCTATGTAGGAGGATCTCATTTTTCAGATGATATCCAAGATGATGTACTAAAAGGGTATGAATTTGAAAAGAAATCTTATATGGAATCAATGCAAGATTTAAAGAATGTAGCTCATGGAATGCGTTCAATTATCGAAGAGGAGAATCTAAGTAAGTTAAAGAAATTTGGAGAACTTCTCCATCAAGGCTGGTTAGCTAAAAAGAGTTTAAGTTCCAAAATATCGAATGAAAAGATCGAGAATTTTTATTTAACATCCCGTCAATATGGAGTTATTGGAGGAAAGTTGTTGGGCGCTGGTGGAGGGGGACACTTACTCCTTTTTTCGGAACCTAAAAAGAAATATAAAGTCATTAGAGAATTAGAAAAAATTGGAGGAAAAATTATTAATTTTCATTTTAATCCAAGAGGATTGGAGACTTGGAGCATAAATTGAGAATTAAAAAGGGTTTAAAAAATAATTTACGTAAGAGGAAAAATTATGAAGAATGAAATTAATTCAATATTAGATGATTCAATTAACATAACCGAAATGTTAAAGGAACACGCAGATGTAATTGAAGAAATAACGAATAGAATAGTTAATGCATATATTAATAAAAAGAAAGTAATCTTGTTTGGAAACGGGGGTAGTGCAGCAGATGCTCAACACATAGCAGCGGAATTCGTAGGAAAATTTTATAAAGAAAGGGATTCTTTACCTGCTTTAGCATTTCATACAAACACTTCAGTTGTAACCGCAACGGCAAATGATTTCGGATATGAATACATTTTCGAAAGACAAGTTGTTTCGTTTACAGAACCTGGAGATATTGTAATCGGAATAAGTACATCGGGTAATTCTTTAAATGTACTTAAAGCAATTAAAAAAGCAAATGAACTCGGGGCTATAACTATTGGATTTACTGGAGAAAAGGAGAATAAACTCGAAAAAATTGCTGACATCTGTCTCAAAGTCCCTTCAGATGATACTCCGAGAATTCAAGAAGGGCATATAACTGTTGGGCATATAATATGTTATTTAGTTGAAAAAAATCTATTTCCTTAAAAGATTTGAGTATATTTTTTCGAATTAAAGATTTAAAATAAGGGTATTTTACTATAAGTTTGCTTACCTTAAATTTAGAGAAACAAAACAAAATATCTAATTTTTTATTAGATTCATAACCATACTAAAAATTGCCAAATATATTATAAAATAGAAAATATTATCTCTATTAAATAAATCAAAAGGTTTATTGTCATGAAATTTTTTATAGATACGGCCAATATTGAACAAATAAAAGAAATGCAAGATCTAGGAATTATTGATGGAGTAACAACAAATCCAAGCTTACTTTCAAAAGAAGGTGCAGATCCTACCGAGCAGTTAAAAAAGATATGTAAAATCGTGGATGGACCAGTAAGCGCCGAGGTAGTAGGGGTTTCCACTGACAAGATGGTTGAGGAAGCGAGAGAATTAGCAAAAATCGCGGATAATATAGTTGTGAAAATACCTATGATTAAAGATGGAATCAAAGCGGTAAAAATATTAGAAGCGGAAGGGATAAAAACTAATGTCACTCTAGTATTCTCTCAAAATCAAGTTTTAATCGCTGCAAAAGCGGGAGCCTCCTATATTAGTCCTTTTATTGGAAGATTGATGGATAACGGGCAAAATGAAATAGATATGCTTAAAGAGACTATGGAAATAATGAATGCTTATAATTTTAAGTCTGAGATCATTGTCGCATCAGTAAGAAACGCTAGACATGTGATAGAGTCTGCCAAAATAGGAGCTCATATAGCAACAATCCCTTTCAATGTACTTGAAAAAATGTTTAAGCATCCGAGAACCGATGAGGGATTGGAAGCATTTCTCAAAGATTGGGAAAAACTTCAAGAAACACTAAAAAAATAATTAATTTCTTAATTTCTTTTTCTTAATTATGGGACTTGTTGAACAAATAGATAAATGGAAAGACAAAAAAGTATTGCTAATCGGGGAATCTTTGGTAGATAAATATATTACTGGATTTGCCAATAAAATTTCTCCCGACGCTCCAGTACCGAACATAAGAGTTGAAGAACATAATTCATTTTTAGGGGGTGTCGGCTTAGTCTTGAAATTTATTAAATCTTTAGGTGGCATACCAAAAATATGTACAATCGTCGGAAATGACAATGACGGAAAATTTTTCTTAAATAGGGTAAAAAAATTAAACATTGATTCCTCTTCAATAATAGTTGATAAAAACATTAGTACGCCACAAATCACCCGTATAAAATCTATGAATCAACACCTCCTGCGTCTGGAGACAGATTATTCTCAAAAATTCTCAAAAAAGTCAAAAGAAAAACTTTTGAAACACATTAAAGATGGATATGATGAAATTGATTCAATTGTGATTTTGGATTATGGAATCGGAGATATGTTTGACGATATCTTTATAACAACCATGTTAAACCATATAAAAGACTCATATCGCTGCCCTATTTCTGTTCGTCCAAATTCTGAGAACTATTATTTATACGAAGATATGGATCTTATTAAAATGACTCTTCATAAAGCAATGAGGGCTTTTTCCATCGAATGTTGTACAGAAACAAGTGTCCAAATTGTTGGGAGAAGAATTCTAAATTCTACAAACTGTAAAAATGTCTTATTAAATGATATTGAATCAAATTCATATCTTTTCAGCAAATCGGAGAAATTGAACGAAATTGAATCAATATTAAAAAGTCCAGTTAGAAGTTATGTTGCCGTGGGTAGCGTAATAATGGCAGTTTTAGGGTTATCCTTAGGTGCAAACTTGTCTGTGGAAAGTGCCGCAAAGTTAGCACTCTATGCCAGTACGTATTCAGCTATTATACCTCCGGTTAAATATTTCAATCAAGATGATTTCAAAAAATTTCTTGATGATAATTAAAGAATCTTAAGGTTTTGATATGATTGAACAAATAGAAGGTAGCAAACTTAAAGAATTAAAATTAGACATTTTAGATCTAAAAAGGGATATTCTCGAAATGATTTACAGAGCAAAATCTGGTCATCCTGGGGGTTCTCTTTCTTGTGTTAATTTGATTTATATATTATATAAATACATTATGAAAATCAATCCCTCAGATCCGTTATGGGAAAAGAGAGACTTTTTTATTTTGAGTAAAGGCCATGCCGCTCCCGCTCTGTACGCGGTACTTTCGAAAATAGGATTTATTGCTCGAAAAGATTTATTTACTCTAAGACAATTAGATTCAAGATTACAAGGTCATCCATTGAAAGATAAGGAAATGGGAATTGAAGTCACTACAGGTTCTTTAGGTATGGGTCTTTCGATTGGTGTGGGATCTGCTTTAGGTGTAAGATTAAATAAAAGTGAACGAAGAATCTACGTTCTTTTAGGTGATGGAGAATTAAATGAAGGAGCCATTTGGGAGGCTGCCATGTCGGCAAGCCATTATAAGTTGGATAATCTAATCGCAATAGTAGACCGAAATGGATTACAAATAGATGGTTCTACAGAGGAAGTTATGTCCTTGGAGCCCTTAGTTAATAAATGGAAAGCGTTCGGGTGGGAAGTTATTGAAGTGGATGGTACCAATATTAATGATATTATTGAAGGATTCAAAAAGTCTGAAACGGGCTTAAGGAAGCCTAAGGTTCTTATTTCATACTTAGTCAAGGGAAGTGAAGTCTCCTTCATGGAGCATGTGAAAAAATATCATGGTTCTCCTCCAAATAATGAGGAATATAACACAGCTATGAAAGAAATTGAAAAACTTAAAACAACCATAAGAAGGGGATGATATAAAATTCCAACGCCTGCCCTTAGAGATATTTTTGGAGAATTATTACTTGAATATGGAAAAAAGAATAAAGATTTAGTCGTACTTAATGCTGATCTTTCAAGTTCGACCAGAACAAATAAGTTTGCAAATAAATATCCAGATAGGTTCTTTAATGTTGGAATTGCGGAGCAAAATATGGTTGGAATATCCATAGGATTAGCTATATCTAACTTGATTCCCATAGTAACGGGATTCTCTATTTTCACAACTGGTAGAGCTTGGGAATTCATACGATTAGTCTGTCATGATAATTTAAATGTTAAAATCATAACAACTCATGCGGGATTTGTTGGAGAAGATGGAAGCACTCATAATGCATTAGAAGATATTAGTTTGATGGCTACACTCCCAAATATGAAATTATTAGTTCCGTCTGATAATAAAGAATTAAAAGAAATTTTCAATTATATTTTAAATCATGAGGGCCCTTGTTATATTCGATTACCTCGTGGAAGCTTTCCAAACGTACATAATGATGATTACAGATTTTCTTTGGGCTCTCCAGATGTAATTTTAAATGGGGAAAAACTTGGATTAATTGGTACTGGCTACGGTACGGTTCTTAATTTAAAAGCGGCTATTCAAATCAGGGAGAGATTAAATATTTCACCGAAAGTAATAAATATTCCAACCATAAAACCCATTAATAAAACGGAATTAATAAATTCTCTTAGTAATGTAGACTCATTAGTTATTACGGAAGAGCATAATATTTACAATGGCTTCGGAAGTATTGTTGCGAGAATAATTTCTGAAATAAATCCTTTACCGATAAAATTTATCGGTGTTTCTGATTCCTTTGGTACATCCGGAGAAAGGGAAAAGGTTTTGGATAAATATGGGTTAAACATAGAACACATCTATAACAAAGCCTTAGATCTAATTGATAAAATGAAATAATTCTGTTTTCTTTTCTTATTTAATTTCATTTATTTTTTATAGAATTCAATCCAATAATCATACATATCCTTGAGAGTTTTTTCAAAAGGAATATTGATGTCCCACTTTAATTCATTTTTAATTTTAGCATTATCTCCTACTATTACATCTAAATCGGTTTCTCTCAGTTTTGATGCTTTTTCTTTAACTTCAATCGTTTTTTCCGAAAAATTTAGGGCTGTTTCTAACAATTCTCTAATCTGAATCTTCCTTCCGGAACATACATTATAAGTTTCTCCTGGAGTCCCTTTAATCGCAGCTAACCAGATTGCTCTTACGGAATCTCTGATATCGGTAAAATCTCGATATGGTTCTAAATTTCCGACTTGAATAGTAGGTTCCATCATTTCGAGGTCTATTTGAGCAATTTGTCGTATAAAATCGGAAGGAGCATCATTAGTTCTTCGAATTCCGGTCTGATTAAAGAATCTTAAATTAACAGCTTCTATCTCGAAATTTATATAATACTGCCGAGCAAGAAGTTCAGCAGCTATCTTACTTATCCCATATGGGTGGACTGCTAAGAGTCTATCAGTCTCCTTTAATGGCCGATTAAGACTTGCGGTCGTTCCAAATTCGGTACTCGAACAAGCCAAGACCACCCGAGAATGAATCTCGTATCTTTTTAGGATCTCAAAAATAGTTATTGTTCCAATAACATTTATTTGAATAGTATTTGCCGGATCCTCCCAAGATGGTTTTACATATGGTTGCGCGGCAAAATGAAATATAAAATCCGGTTCTATTTTTTTAATAATTTGTTCTAAAAGTTTATTGTTTTGAATATCACATTCAAGAATTTGTAAATTTTTATGCTCAGTGGGTATTAGAATTTTCTCATTCAAGAACTTTAACTTATCCTCTTCTGAAAATTCACTCTTCTTTAAATACTGCTTTAAATTCAAATATTTTTGGTTAGGTCTTTCAATTCCATATATCAAATGATTTTGTTTTATTAAATAGTCAGTTAAATGCGATCCGATAAACCCATTTATTCCAGTAATTAATATTTTTTTCATTAATAATACTCCTCTCTATTTTAATAATCCCTTCTTTTTTAATTCAGTAAAGGCTTTTTGTTCTTCATTATCTGAATAATTTAATTCATTATTTTTTATCCAATTGATTAAATCATCAATTCCATCTTCAAAATCTATTTTTGGGTCATATCCCAATTGGTTCTTTATTTTCGAGATATCTGCAACACAATGCCTGATATCACCAACTCTGTATTGATTATTATAAACTGGAGATAATTCGGGATTTATTTTCTCCGATAAGATTTCTGCCACTCTTTTAATCGTGATTGATTTTCCACTTCCAACATTAAAAACTTCTCCGTTTGCCGAGTTTTTTTCCATTGCAAGAATTAGTGCTTGACAAATATCCTTTACATTTACAAAATCTCTCGTTTGTAAACCATCCTCAAAAACTAAGGGATTTTTTCCAGAGAATAATCGAGAACTGAATATAGCGCAAACTCCCGTATAGGGATTAGAAAGGGATTGACGTGGACCGTATACCAGGAAAAATCGTAAAGCTGTTGTATTAATCCCATATGTATTGCATATCATCATATCCATTTGCTCTTGGACTTGCTTTGAAAGGGCATAAATTGAACTGGAATTGAAAGGAGTTTCTTCATCAGTAAGGAGTGGCTTTACAAATTCATCACAAGTTGGACATTTTACCTCCCATTCCTTCTTCTTTAATTGCCTTAAAGGACGTAGATCAGGATAAACGGTTCCGCAGTTATCACATTCATATTTACCTTCTCCGTAAATTGTGTTGGAGGACGCAATTATGACTTTTTTTACTTTATGATCGGAATTAACTAAAATATCCAGCAAATTAGCAGTCCCTAAAATATTATTTTTGATATACTTGCTAATTTCATACATGGACTGTCCAACGCCAACATCGGCTGCCAAATGATAGATAATTTCATGATCTTTGATTAGATTCTCTAATTTTGAATAATTTACGACCGTTTCCTTAATAAATTTCGTGTTAGAGTTTAAATAACTTGGAGGGTTGTCAGTTTTCCCGTGAACTTGTTCTTCTAATTTATCAACAACAGTAACTTCATGATGATTGCTAATTAATTTATCAACTAAATGGGATCCTATAAATCCCGCACCACCAGTAACTAATATTTTATGTGTCATGAAAATCTAAAAAGTTCAGAATATTTAATAAATGTAAATTAAACTTCAAAGAATATTTAACTGTTTTATTTGAGTAAGATTTTACTCTTTTTAACCATTATTATCCCCATGCTTTAAAAAACTAAAGTGTTTTTTACTCTATTCTATTTTTTTACTCTATTCTATTTTGAATAACCTATTTTATTTTAAATAACCTAATTAATTTTTATAATTTAAAGATATGATGTCAATCGTTTACTTGTAAAAAATAAGGAGGAGAAAAAAGAGTTAACAATTTCCTAAAAGACATTTTCCCAATGTCAGAATCCCCAATATTAGAATTACTATACCCAAAATGCGTTTAGGATCTTTTTTATCATTAAGTTTCTTAGCTGCATGAACTCCAAATGGAGTGGCTAAGATTCCACTGATTGAAACGATCAAGACCAAACCAAGATGAAAGAATCCTGTGAAAATAATATATAAAATTAAACCTAAAAAAGAGAGAATTGTTTCGGAAAATGTTGTTACCGCCACAGCGCTTTTAAGTTCAACCCCTGACATAACTTGCCCCGAAGTCACCAATGGTCCAAAACCACCTCCAGAGATAGCTTTATTGAAGGCGCTTATTCCTCCAATTAAATATAGATGTGTTATAGAAAATTTGAAGTTGAAGTTAAATAATAATATCATTCCCATGCTTAGAACGGTAAATCCGATATAGAATATTATAATTACAGGAGGTACGGTAATCACTACGAAAATAGCTAAAAAAGTAGTTATTGACCTCATTAAGGTAAAGTATAATGCTATTTTGGTTTCTTGATTTTTGAGTTTAAAATTTACATTTTTGGCTTTTTGATGAAAGAAGCAAGCAAACGCTCCTGTACACATTTGGGATAAAAGTAGAACTGGAACAATTATAGCAATGGAAAATTGAAAAAGTAATAAAATGGGGGACATCAAGGTTCCATATCCCATACCTGTGGCACAATCTATAAATGCACAGAAAAATGCGATTATAAACAAGATAATTGCTAAAAAGATTTCCATAATAATGCTTAAACTTTTGATTTTTTATATCAATAATATTTAATGATACTTAATAAATATTTTTAGAATCTAATTACATTTAATTATATTTAATTTAAGCTTTTTAGTCAATTTGAAAATGGGTGATAAATGATGAAAAGAAGGTAATAAAATTATATAAAATAATAAATAATAAGTAAAAGTTAAAGATAAGAAAATCAGTTCGGTAGATAACCTTTGTTCTCTAACCAATCTAATATCTTATTTTTACTTTCTTCGACCGTTTCTTTTTCAGTATCTACGATAATTTGAGGATTATCAGGTTCTTCGAAAGGATCATCATATCCCGTGAAATTTTTAATTTCTCCTGCCTTAGCTTTCGCCCACATTCCTTTCACATCACGTTCGGCACATGCTTCTGGAGATGCTTTCACATAAACTAAGATATATTCTCCGATTTCTTCTCTTGAATTTCTTCTTATTGTATTGTAAGGAGAGACAAAAGTGCATAAAACCGCAACTCCGTTTCTAGTTAATAATTTAGAAACGAATGTCACTCTTTCAATATTCATTTGCCTGTCCTCTTTTGAAAATCCTAAATCCCTTGTCAGACTTTTTCTAACGATATCTCCATCTAATCTTTCTACTTTCATATCCATTTCTTCTAAATCTTTGGCAAGGGCATCTGCTATTGTTGTTTTACCCGAACAAGGAAGTCCGGTAAACCATAGGGTAAATCCTTTATGTTCCATTTTAATACTTCTCGTTTTGAAATTTTATAAATTGAATTGAATTAATTCATTTAGTATAAGTTTACTTTAGCAGAACGGATTTTGATATTTTAAAATCACTTCTGCTACTTCGGGTCGCATAATATCTGCTGTTGGTTTTTTACCTTCATTAATAAGTTGTCTTATTTTTGTCCCACTAAAGAAAGTATGCGTTTCTGATGGATGGGGGCAAATTTTATCGTTCACTACTGAATGACACTTATTGCAACGAGAGAAAGATCTAAAAAACAATGGTTCGATGCCTAAGTCAGGAAAGTGTTTAAAGATATCATGTGCATCATAAGGACCGTAAAATTCTCCAACTCCCGCATGATCTCTGCCAATAATAATGTGATCACATCCAAAGTTCTTTCTGGCAATTGCGTGAAAAACCGCTTCTTTTGGTCCTGCATATCTCATTTCAGTTTCGAAAGTACTTAAGACCACTCGATTTTCCGGATAATATTCATCTATTAAAACTTTATATGCTTCAATTATTACTTCATCCAAGAAATCTCCTTTCTTCTTTTTTCCCATAACTGGATTTATGAATAAACCATCTGCGAATGTTAAACCTGCTTTTTGGACATATTCATGTCCAAGATGAGGGGGGTTTCGAGTTTGAAATGCAACAACACTATCCCATTTCTTAGTTTTAAATAATACACGTGTTTCTAATGGCTTTAAATCTAAATCGGGAAATACGGAATTAAGTCCTCCCAAGAGAAAAATCTCTCCCCCGATAAGTTTTTCTTTCATATTAAAAACCTTTTTTACTCCCGGATGCTCTAAGCTTTTTGTTCCGTAAACTTTTTCAGCATAATGATTCTTATCATAGTCATAAATCTCTTCGACATTCATCAAGGCTAAAGGTTTCTCTGACTTATCGGTTAAAATAATGCTATCATCGGCCATAATCTTATTTGCTTTTTCTTCATCAACATCTAAAACAATTGGAAAAGGCCAGGCGATGTTATTCTCGAGATACATATGTTCTAAAACACTATTAGTATCATTTTCATTCATAAAACCTTCTAAGGGACTGAATACTCCATAGGCAATGTTCTTAACCACTTTCCAAGTAGGAATATCAATCTGAATTTTTTCAAATTCATCTGCTTCCTTAATAATCCGTTCTCGTTCTACTTTTGGTAGTTCTTTATTAATTAAACTACCACCATGAGGTTC
>CAZZIC010000143.1:0-4227 GCA_964653985.1 uncultured archaeon
TTTCATTTTAAAACAGTATTTTTAAAGTATTAAAGTAGTCACACTATTTACAGAAAAAAATCTCACAAATTTTTCTTTTCTACCAAGACCAAAGAAAAATTTTATTTGATGAAATATTTGAGAAATAATAAGATGTGTGGAATTTTCGGTATTGCTGCAGAAAATGGAAACATCGCTGAGAAATTATTAATCATTGCCAAAAGATTGCAATACAGAGGATATGATAGTTTAGGGTTAGCTACATATTTGGATGGAGAAATTGATCTTAGAAAAGACGTAGGGACTGTAGAAAGTGTAGTTGAGGCCTTAAAGTTAGATCAAATGAAAGGTAAGATAGGGATTGGGCAATTAAGATGGTCAACTTTTGGAAGACCAAGCAAATTAAATGCACAACCTCATTTTGATTGCGATAACGATATGGTAGGTGCTCATAATGGGAATATTGTTAGTTATCACCAAACTAAGGAAAATTTGGAAAATGAAGATCATAATATAATAAGTCAAAATGATGGGGAGATATGTGTTCATGCGGTGGAAAAGCACTATGACAAAACAAAGGATATGATAAAAGGAATAATGGGGGGAATTAAAGAAATGGATGGAGATTTCGCATTTATTTGCTTTCATAAAAATAAGCCCGAGACCTTGTATGCAACAAAAATGGGCTCTTCCTTAGTGATTGGTCTTGGTGAAGATGAAAATTATATTGCATCTGATCTTCCTTCAATTTTGCCACTTACAAATACATACGTCCCACTAAATGATGGAGAAATTATAGAAATAACGTCTAATACTTATAAGATTTTTAGTGTAAAGGATGGCTCTGAAATAAGGCGTGATCCGCGTGTAGCTGACCTATCTGCCGAAGATGCTGAGAAAGGAAAATATGATTATTTCTTAACCAAAGAAATACACGAACAAATAGAAACCACGAAGAAGCTCGCCTATGGTTTGGAAAGTGATTTATTAGATGAGATGGTTAATAAATTGGCTGAAGCAGATGTTGTATATTTAGTAGGTTGCGGTTCCAGCTTTAATGCATGTAATGTAGGCTCTTATTATTTAAATAATATAGCTGATGTACTTTCTATTCCGGTCATTGGTGGGAGATTCTTTGAAGAATTTAAAAATCTTAAACCTAAAGGTAATATGGTTATATTAAATGTTTCTCAAAGTGGGGAAACTAAAGATATAATTAATACAATTAATTTTGCAAAGCCAAAGGGATTCCACATATTAGGGATGATAAATGTGCCTGGATCTACGGTCGAAAGGGTGTCAGAAGCGCACGCTAACACTGGGGCTGGTATTGAACGTAGTGTTCCCGCTACAAAAACGTACACTAATCAAGTTTTATTATTTCTTATTTTAGCAGCGAGAGTTGGACTCAAAAAGGGAAAAATTTCTTATCAAAAGTTTGAAAAACTTAAGGAAGAAATCCATCAAATCTCAACATTAGTTGAAAAAACAATTAATACTACTATCGATAAAGCAAAAGAGCTTGCCAAGGAACTATCAGAAAGAAATGCCATGACTTTACTTGGATATGGAATTACTCACGGAGTTGCCTTAGAAGGGGCATTAAAAATCCGTGAAATAAATTATATTTCAGCAGAAGCCATGTATTCCTCGGAATTTAAACATGGACCGTTAAGTATTGTCTCTGATGGTTATCCAGTAATATATGTTGTCGCACCCAATGATAAGTATTTTATTACTTCTCATATTTCTGAAGTCGAATGCCGAGATGGAAGACCAATAGTGATAGGCCAACCTATTAAGGGATTAGATAAATATGTAAAGCCAGGTGATTACATTGAATTACCCAAATCGTCACATTTTATTTCACCAATTTTAGCCGCTATTCCCCTACAATTCCTGGCTTTATATATGTCATTAGAACGAGGTATTAACCCTGATTTTCCAAGAAACTTATCAAAAACATTAACTGTAGATTAAACAGTTAGAAAATTTTATTAATTTACATATTATTTATTGAGAGATGTGAGAATGGAAAATTTAAGATTAATCTCTATAACAAATAATATTTTGCTTGTAAAACAATTAGATCCCCCCTTTCAATTTTCTTGCTGCGATGGCTTGATAATATTACCAAAGGAGGGGAGAAACTCCGAGCTAATCGTCTTGGATGCTAACATCGAACCTAGATATGTTAAGGAAATTATTAAACGATTCGGACCCATTTCCCATTACATCAATTCTCATGGACATCTAGACCACATTGCTCATGTACATGGATGGGAATCTGAAGGAGCCCAAATTTTAGCTCCGGAAAGTGAAGGTGAAAACCTTCTGAATTTAAAAAACTTTTATAACTATTATGGATTTAATGAAGGGTTAGATTTTTCAGAGATTCAGAAATTCGGAAAGAGGGGGAAATATCAAAGATGTAAGAATATTTCAACTTATTCTCCTGGAGATGGTTTAAAGATTAACAATGTAAAAATTAAAACTGTTCCCCTTTCGGGACATTCTACATCTCACGTAGGTTTTTATCTTGAGGATGAAGGAATTTTTCATATCAGCTGTCTGGGATATGATTTGCAAAAGCCCGAGGGAAAGGGTTTTGGACCTTGGTATGGCTTCAAGCAATGCTCTATAGAACAATATTATAAAGATATTGATAAAGCTGAGGATCTATTTCTAAATCGATGTGAATATCTTACTTCGAGTCATTCATACGTTATGAAAGATAAAACGAAAGAGCCATTTGAGTATATGAGGCGTAAGATATCAATGAATCACCAAAAAGTATTATCCGCAATCGGAGAGCATAATTTTTCAAATCTGACAATAGATGAGTGTGCGAAAAAACTTTTGGAACTCGATCTTTTCTTTCCGAAACTGAAGATGAAAGGGTTTATGAAAGAGATTTATACGTTCTGGGAGTTTTGGATACTTAAAAATCATATTTTATTTGGAAAAAAGAACAATCACTTGAACTAATTTTCTTATTTTTTCAGAAGAATTTAGAATCTGACTTAAATTCATTATGTCTTCGATAGTCTCATCGTTAGGTGAGAGAATTTGTACTATCTATTTTAATCCTTTTTTTAACTAAAAAGCTTCTAATTTCCTCTATTAGATTCTATTGAGTTATCACTTATTTAAGATATCAGAAAATTATTTATATATTTAGAAGAGATTAGACTTATAGAAAAAGAAATGGGTATATATAATGGCCAGAGTAAAGAAAAAAATCGCAAATGTATTTAGATTAATGAAAAAAACTATTGATGAAGATCCTCAATATAAGAAAGAAATTTATAATGAAGAGACTGGCATGGTTTTTAATTCAAGAATCCTCTTTACTACTGAAGAAGATGAGGATGAAAGCGTTTCAATCATATTTAATAATGGTAATATGGAAATCATTGAGGATACAATAGAAAATCCCACAATCACGATAAAATATAAGAAAGTTAAGGATTTCAAAAGACTTCCAAGAAGCAAACCAGAAGAAGTTATTAATATGTTGCTGAAAAATAAAATTCATACCTCGGGTAATCTCAGCCATATGTCTAAATTCTTCTTTCTTCTAGTATATATACTTCTTAGGCAAAAGGAAGCATATAATAAACGACAAGAGGAGAGAAGCGACAAAGAGATAATGAGTTTTGAGGAATTTAATGGGTGGATCAACGGAACGGAACATATGAACAACAAAATCCTAGGCTATAAAATTGATAAGGTAAAATATTTGGATGATCCTTATCTTGGAAAATATACGCTTAAGGATTTTAAAAAGCTTAATTATTTAAAATATATTCGTTCAGTTTCCGATTTGGAAGTCTGTCCGGAACGTGCAAGACTATTTACTGAAATAAGCAGGAAGGAGGGATACACACCCGAGGATGGTAATAAGGAGCATCCTGGATTAAAGATGGGAAAAATCGTAAATTATATTCTTTCCAATAAAGCTCCTATGATTCAAGACTGGTCGATTCTCCCGGGCACTTCGACCACAAAAACCTTAGGAACATTGATTTATCCAGAATTTGGAGCAATAATTGGCTGGCCAGAATTGTATTCTATCGATAATAGAGAATTAAATCCCCATATGATTGATCAAGAAGCGATTAATATTCTCAACTACGAAGTTTTTCCATACTGGATGGACAGAAATATTAGGGAATATACACGTGTTTTGGATGATAATGCTCTCTCCCACCAGATGGATGAACATTTTGTATTTTATTTCATGTG
>CAZZIC010000143.1:4327-7999 GCA_964653985.1 uncultured archaeon
ATTCTTAATGAATTAGATGAGAAAAGAGCTCACGCTTCTGATCAAAAGATATTGGATTTTTATAAGGGTATTGAACTGGCTCTTTCGGGAGTATTAACATATTCAAAGAATTTGATAGAACGCGCACAACAAAAAGCTCAAGAGATTGATGAGCAGTCCTCTTCAGAGTTGATGAAGGAAAGGAAAAAAGATTTACTAAACATGGTGTCTGTCCTTTCACATGTTCCTGCGAATCCAGCAGAAACTCTTGAGGAAGCAATTACTTCAATTTGGATTATGTGGATCGCATTAACACATGAAAATGCTCATATGGGATTATCATTAGGACGGTTAGATCACTGGTTACAGCCCTATTTTGAAGCAGATATGGATAAGATATCCTCACCAGAAGAAAAAGAAGCATATATTAAGAGAGCAATAGAATTAATGGGAAACTTCTTTTTACGGGTATCTGATCAAGCTCCCTATGTTCCAGATGTTGGAAATCATCTATTTGGAGGGAGTAGTCAAGATTTTGCCCTTACCGTTGGTGGTGTTGATAGGGTTGGGAATTCAGCAGTGGGTGATATGACTTTTATTATCTTAAAAGTCACCGAGATGTTAACGTTAAGGGATCCCAATATGAATGCGAGATATTATCCAGGAGTGAACTCAAAAGAATATCTTGATCGTCTATTGGAAGTCAATATAAACACACATGCGACTCCCTCAATTCATAATGATAAGCAAATGTTGGAAGCTTTAACGAATATTGGAATAGAATTAGAGGATGCAAGAACTTGGGCAGCAACTGGATGTGTCGAGCCTACCATATGCGGAAAACATTTTGGTCATACAAATAGTATGATGTATAATATGGTAGCCGCAATGGAAATGACTCTTAATGACGGAATACATCCTGTTGTTAGCAATGAAAAGGTTTTTGGTCCTAGAGTTGGAGATGTTAGTGAATTTAAAACGTTTGAAGAATTCTTAGATGCCTTTAAAGCCCAACTTCATTTTATGATAGATAAAAGTGTTGAAATTAACAATTATTTAGGAACGTCTCATCAATTACTACATCCCTCTCCCTTATTGAGTTCCCTATATGAAGGTCCATTGGAAAAGGGAGTTGATCTTGTTGATGGTGGAGCAGTGTATAACACTTCGGGAGTTGCGATGATTGGATTGGCAGATATAATAGATACTTTAAAAGTGGTAAAAAATTTAGTATATGATCGTAATGAGATATCTTTTCCTGAGTTAAGTCAACACGTTGCTAATAATTTTGCTGGACCAGAAGGAGAGACTTTGTTAAATAAAATAAATTCAATTCCTAAATTTGGGACTGGAGATGAAGAGGCAGTGAAGCTTGGTCAAAAAATCATTGATTATGTCTACGATGACTTCTACTCCTATGAGAACTATCGTAATGGAAGATATATAGTAGGCTTCTGGAGCATGAGTAATCATGTTGCTTTCGGAGTTCTTTCGGGAGCTCTTCCTAATGGACGACTGTCAAATAAACCTTTTACACCGGGTCTTACACCTGTTCCCACCGAGCGGGATGTTCTGATTGAAAATATTCGCGATGTTGCATCTTTGGACACAATTAAAATGCCAAATAATCTTGCATTTAATATAAAACTAGTTCCTGGAGCCAATGATTCACACGAAGAAACTATAAATCAATTTTATGGATACACACAGAGCTATTTCGATCTTGGTGGTATGCAAATACAATTTAATGTGGTTTCTTCTGATACTTTAAGAGATGCGATGGAACATCCTGAAAATTATGGCTGGCTAATGGTAAGGATATCTGGTTACAACGCTTATTTCGTGGATTTAAATAAAGATCTTCAAATGGAAATAATCAATCGAACTGAATTTAAGGCTCACTAATTTTATCTTTTTTATCTTTAATCTTTTCAAAATAATCTACGCATATGAAGGGAATTATCACTAATATCAAAAGAAACTCATTAGATGACGGACCTGGGATTCGAACCCTGATTTTTTTCAAGGGATGTCCTTTATCTTGTGTCTGGTGTCAGAATCCCGAAACTAAATCAATGAACCAAGAAATTAGTTATAATATTGAAAAGTGTATAAAATGCTTAGAGTGTCAAAAGACTTGTCCCCAAAGTGCGATCAATTTTACCAATCTCTATCCCATAAATGAAAATAAGTGTGTTTATTGTGGAGATTGCATAGATGTGTGTAAGACAGAAGCACTTACATTTACAGCTTTTGAATATAGCGTTCAAGAATTAGTTGATGAAATTTCGAAAGATCTAGTTTTTTATAAGAATTCTGGGGGTGGTATTACCCTTTCTGGCGGAGAAGCAACAATGCAAGCAAATTTTGTTCATGAATTCCTCAAAGAAGTCAAAAAATTAAAAATTCATATTTGCTTGGAAACTTGCGGTTATTTTAATTACAATCAGTTTTCGAAATTAATTTTACCATATGTTGATTTGATTTATTTTGATCTTAAGCTTTTCAATCCCGAACTTCATAGAAAATATTGTGGAGTTAATAATGAGACAATTCTAAAGAACCTTGAAATATTGTTAAGAAGAAATAATATTGAGTTATTGCCAAGGATCCCTTTAATACCGGAGATAACTGCGACAGAGAATAACTTAAGGAGTTGGAGAAATTATCTTAAAAAGTTTGGAATAAAAGAAATTGGACTATTACCATATAATCCTTTATGGCTTTCTAAAATCACAAAAATGGGAAAGAAACTGGAATATAAACGCTCAACGTGGTTAGAAAAACAAGAAAAAAATAAAATTAAGGAAATATTTTCTGACTTTGAATTTAAGAATTTCTAAAATACACTTTTTTGAGTTTTCAGTTTTATTTACAAATAACCCAGGAGCTGTGAAATTTTTTAATGATGTATATGCTTATTATTTGGAGAATTCAATTTCACTAAAATCATACATGCTGAGTTTATAAAAACGATCTTAAAATCCTCAAATTACAATAATGTTTTTTATATTTTACATTTTAATCTTCTTCTCAATACTTAAAGCTTTTAAAGGTCGACATTTTGAAGAATAAGCTTTTAAATGAAATCATTTTTAATTCCAATAAATAGTTTCTTTTAGTAATATTTCCTCCTAATTTAAATAGATATAATTAAACACTTTACTAAATATGAAAAGTTCACTTGAAATACAAAAAACGGAAAATACTGAGAAAACCGTTCAAAAAATCCGAAATATCCATAGATGCCCTGAATGTAATAAAAATGTTTCGATATCGATTGATTCCAAGCTTTTAAGAAAAATCAAACAAGAACATAGATTTCCTTACGCACATCTTCATCTGCACGGCAATCCCTTACATGCTATGCTGTGCTATGTTGATAGCGATTTAAGAGTAAGGAGTATTAAAATTATAAAAAGTATTAATATTGATTCTGATATGTAAGTATTAGGGCTTTTCTTCCTTAATTGTTTCAATTAACTCTCTTGAAGGAACTTGATTAAAGAGAAACATATTTACTACCTCATTCCTGTACTTATGATCCTGTTCGGCTAATTTCAGCATAATATTTAGATTCTCACCGTCATTTTCATAAAAGAACTCAACTAAAGAACGTTTTAACTTAAAATTACGCATAATTTTCTTGATATTTGGATGCTTTGCATACTCTTTTAATGTTTTTTTTGATAT
>CAZZIC010000143.1:8099-10777 GCA_964653985.1 uncultured archaeon
TATTTAGATTATATTTATTATTTGCTTCCTCAAATGTTCCGCATCCAATATTAAAACGATTTTGGCTTAATGGAAATATCCAGCCATAACCTTTATAGGGTCTAAAGTAAACATTGATATGATTGACATCTAAGGAATAATTCCCTTCTAAAATAGCGCATTTTGCCAGACCTAATTCTTCAGTTTTCCATTTTTCTCTTAATCCCGATTTATTTGCTAGTTTTGAACTCATTCCATCCGCAATTATAATGATTTTGCCATAAAACCCTTCGTATCCTGAGGGAGTTTTAGTTTTAACTCCGATAATTTTATTATCATCGTAGAGTAAACCGATGGAGATGGTCTTATCGAATAATTTTGCTCCTGCCTTAATCGCGATATTTCTTATATAATTATCCAGTTCCAATCTATCCATGACTACCGAATAATTTCGCTGCTTCTCCCATGAATAGGTTAATTTATTGAAATCCCCCGAAAACATCGATATACCTGTAATTCTATGCGGATTTAACTTATGGAGTTTAGGATAATATTTGAATATTCTCGAACTTACCCCTCCACCGCAAGGTTTACGCCAAGAGGTGTCTTTTTCGATTAGTGCTACTTCATATCCTGCCTCGGCAATAATCTCAGCACATTTTGATCCTGCTGGACCCGCTCCAGAAACTATAACATCATACATTTTCCTAATAATTTTATCTTCTCGTAAACAATACTTTTATGGTTCTAAAATTACCTTTAAGGATTCATCTTTTTCACATACAACTTTAAATGCCTCACCCACCTTTTCAAGAGGAAATCTATGAGAAATAAGTTCTGTGACTTTTATTTCTCCCGATTTAATCCAATCATAGGATTCATCAAGATCTTCGGGTGCTGCCCCATAAGAAGTCATTATATTTACTTCATTACGCCAATATGCATTTATCGGAATCTCAAGATTAACCCCAGGAGCGGGAACGGCAAAGAAGACTATTGTAGTTCCAGGTCCTGCACAGTCTAAAGCTTGATTAGCTGCGGGTAAAGCTCCTGTACAAACGATCACTACATCGGGCATTCTTCCTTCATTTAATTCTTTTACCTTATTCGGAACGTCTTCTTTAGCATGAATAATATCGCTCGCTCCAAATTCCAATGCCTTATTAAGTCTGTATTCACTAATGTCTGTAGCTATAATTTTTTTAACTCCTTTTGCTTTTGCTAACTTTAAATGTAATAAACCTGAAATTCCGCTTCCAAGAATGAGTATAGATTGACCTTCCTTTATATCAGCTAGTCGTTGAGCCCTGCAAACGCAACCGAGGGGTTCAATGAAAACTCCTTGTTCGTAAGACGTATTTTCATCTAACACATATACCCCTTTTTTGTCAATATTGACTTTTGGAATCCTGATATATTCCGCAAATCCACCTGGATCGAAGTTTGTGGTATGGAGTAAATTACAAGCGGTATGATGTCCTAATTCGCAATAATGACAATCAAAACAAGGAACATGATGTGATACGAATACTCTGTCTCCTTTTTCTAAGGTTTCTACATTCTCTCCTATGTCAATAATCTCTCCAGTTATTTCATGCCCTAAAATTAGACTGGACACACCCAATCTCTCCATTTTCGCAAACCTATAATATTCTAATATATCTGACCCGCAAATCCCCGATTTTTTTACCTTCACCAAAAACTCATCGGAATTTATCTCAGGTTTCGGAATCTCTTCAACGCGAACATCAGTATTACTATAATATTTAGCTACTTTCAATCTCGATCACAATTTTCTTTTGAAATTTAATAATAATTGATTTGATAGATCTATTTTATTTTTTCCAATAAATATTTTCTTTATTTTACTGAATTTAACAAGGGATGTAAAATATGCCTATTTTAATGAATTTATTTCCACCATTAAATAAGGAGAATTCTATAGCTGTCGAAAGTCTTCAATCATTGGAATTAGAACTAAAGTCTTAAAAATCTGTTTCTAAAATATTACTAATTTTTGTTTTTGCATTTTCCGCATATTCTTCCATTTTCTCCGGAAGATATGGTGGAGAGAAATAATGTAAGTGGAAATACATTCTCCCTTGTATAGTAAAAACCGTTAAAATAATTGCATTAAATGTTATTCTTGATTTTCATCGATTATTAATTATTAATTATTATTAAGTTCGAATTATTAATTATTATTAATTCAGCTTTCAATTTTGATTTATTATATTATGAAAGATTTAATATAAGAGATGATTTTTACTATAATAAATAGTATGAATTAAACTAAAGTTGATCTAAATATGAAGTTCGAATGTCTCGTGTGTGGATGGATATATGATGAAGAAGAGGAAGGTATTCCCTTCGAGGAACAACCTGACGACTACGAATGCCCAGTGTGTGGAGCTCCTAAATCACAATTTGAGAAGATCGAAGGATAATTTCATTCAAATAAATATATTCATTTTTTTTATTTTGGTTGGACTATTTTTATTTTGGATTAAATACATACGGAATTCATAATTATTGTATTGAGGGATGCTCTTCTTGGGCAAAAATGTATTTTTGGATCCCTACTTGTTGTTTATATATCAAAATTTCGAGATTGGTTTCGAAATGGAGAGATCAGAAGCCAAATGCTTGATTATTTGCTAAAAATCATCCGAAAAGATGCTGACCCTCAATTTGAGCAC
>CAZZIC010000144.1:0-10736 GCA_964653985.1 uncultured archaeon
GATTCCATTGCAGCTTTGATCCCTTCAATCGCTGGGGCGATATTTCGACATTCAACGTCACGAGCCATCATGCTCCTAGAAATGTCCAAAATTAGGATAGCGTTAAAAGGCACTAAGCCTTGCGGACTTAAGTTTAAGGTAGTATTTTCTGTAATTTCTGCTAAAATATCCCCCGTTAAATCTGGAACACAATCGACGATTGAACATGCGAGATTAACTGATTTCCATCGCAGCTTTATTCCTTTAAAGATGATATAATTAGAAAGCCATTCCTTCAATGCGGCGGCATTTTCTCGAGCAGTACTTATAAGTTCCCACATGTTTTCCCCCGTAATTGGAGAGATACCCAGGGAAACGCTCTGAAGAGGAAGGATTTTTCTTTGATTTTTTGAAACCTTTACTTCGTAGCTTCCAATTCCGGAAGCTTCAAGAATCTCACTATCAATAATAATCACATTATCTCCAACTTCCTCAGAAATATCAACCTTTGCGGCACCAAATGCCCCGGTTAGCTCGTCCTCAAAAGCGAGAACGTCCTCCTTTTCTAAGGAAAGAGTGTGCTGAGTTCTTGGGCTAACTATACAATAACCCATCATTTCCGGCTGAGATTGAATTTCGAGAGTGACATCTGATGCCTTTTCAATAGGCGGTTCCGTAGAATATACGACTACATTATCAGCTTTGATGTATGTATCTTCTTTTGTGTCTTTACTCATTCTTATCTCATTATCACTAATCTGAGCTTGGGTAATACGTGCTGATCCTTCAGACCTTGTTAAGGGGTCTTCCCAACCAACAAGCATTCCGTGTCCTAATCCTAATTGTTGGAGTACATTTGTACTTAATTGGACACGTCCTCCTTCTACTGTATCCGAGACAACAGGATTTAAAATAATTCCATCTTTTTGGTCTCTTAATTTATTTATCTCAATTTTATTGGGGTATGGTTCAACTTCTTGAGGTTCAGCGGCTTGAAATCCTCCTGTTCCTGAAGATTGGGTCGGTTGAGGGGCTGGACCTTGACCGGGAATTTGCTGTTTTGGTGGAGAAGGTATTTGTGGTGAAGGTGCACTTGGAGTACTTTGTGGTTGAGTCGGTTTCTTGAGAGAAGGCTTTTCAAGTTTTGATTTTGGTAGATTTTGTGGTTGTGGAGCATTCAATGGAGATTGGTTGGGCTGAGGAGGTACTTGACTTGGAGTGCTTTGAGGAGTTTTTGAGACTTGAGTCGTACTTGATGGTTGCTGTGTAGAATCCTCACCCCCAGAAGTACGTATTATTAATTCAACTCCTGAAAATGATAGTTGGTCGAGGATGTTTTTCGCAAATTTACCCGCAAAATCCAAAACTTGATCAGATGCCTCAATGGTAGTTTTTAAGGTTTGATTGTTATCTGGATTCAAAATTTCAACTTGGGCTCCGCTTGAGACTCCGAGTTTTTGTGCATTTCCTGTAGATATAAGGACTTTATCTTGAATATCTGCTTTTGTATCGACAAATAGTTTTATTTCTGGCATTGTCTTTTTTCTTTTCCTATGTTTAATTAAAATTAAATTATTTTTAAAAAATTATATAAAATTCATACAACTTGGACGGTTTACGTATATTTATTAATTTAGATATTAATTATTAAAAAACTTTCTAATGTATCCAAGCCTAAGACTTTGGATAACGTTTTTTAATCTCTCCAGCGTAGTAACGAAATACTGAAACGACCTTTCCAAGGTCTCCAATTTCTCTTGAGGCACCCATAAGAAAAAACCTACCGGCATCACTAAGTATGATGAATGCGTCTTCTCCTTTTAAAACAACTTCAAGGAGGTTTTGATATCCCATCGTGTCTACCGCGTCATTTCCACTCTGCATAACGACTGCACTCAAGCTCGAAAATAAGTCGGGATCTACATTATATCCCGGAACAGAAGAAAAAGCTAAACGTAATCCCTCTCGAGTAATCAAAGCCAAGGCTTCTAATTCGGAATGCTCTGTGATATTCCCTAGAAACTTTGAAAGACTTTTTGCCTCATCTGGAGTTAGATCTGACATTTCCATTTCACACTTTGTTAAGTCTAAATTTTATCTGAAAATCTCTTTTAATAATAATAATATAAGCGTATTAATTTAAAAATCTATATTATTATCTTTCTTTTTATATGTTATACCGAAAATGAATTGAGATACAGAAGCAAAAATAAATGTATTAAGAAGAAAATATTGTAAAAAAAGTAGACAAAAGAGAATTAGTACTGCGAATAATTATTTTTTTTCTAACTGAGATTTAATTTGGTCTTTTAATAATTTTTTTTTATCTGTACTTTTCGCTTTGCTTTCCGTCTTCCCATTTACTTTATGTCTTAGGAATTCGATCGCTATAATCCTTCCACTTTCGCTGAGAATTCTGGGTGAATAATTCTCGGCAAAGAATACCCCTTCTGGGATTGAACCTACTCTTTCAATGGCCTTTTCGACCTGTTTTTCCCCCAAAAATGTCTGTGTCTTTTCTACAACGGAGTAGGCGTGGTTTCCGATAATGATTAGCTCTCTTTCAAACCCTTCTGGCATTTTAATTTCTTCTAATTTCTGCATTATTTTCTCAAAATTGACTTGTTGGGTATCTTGTGTCATTGATCCCATTGATTCTGCTCCCGTATATAAAGGTCCCGTATTCTGTGAACGTCTTGACTTACTTCCACCCACATCCATTCCACTAGCTGGTTCGGGAGCATCAAAGTTAGATTTCTCTCTTAATGGGTGACCACCAGAAGCTTTTCTATCTAAATCTTCTGCTTTAATTTCTTGGGCAATTCCTGCCTCAGTTTTTCCTCCGATAAGATCAAGGAATTCTTTTTCTTCTTCTCCTTCATCTAAAGGAACAACTGAATAGTGCATTCCAACTTGCCCTCGAATTTCTTGACTTCTTTTCGCTCCAATAAATTTTGATCTCACACTACTTGTAATACCTTTCCAAAGATACACCTTCCTCTGCTCATCGGAAACGATCACATAACACTGATCAGTTTCCAAAACATCCTTTACAGGACCATCAGACTCTATCTCCGTAGTAGTGCCATCGTCCTCTATTCGAAAGACTTGTAATCCCATTATTCGTTATACCTGTTATTTAATTTGTATTTTTTTTATAAAAATATATCGTATTTTAAATTTCTAATTAAATTATATAATTACGAATATAAAAAATTTGATAAAAAAGCATTTGTATCGAAAAAAGATGAAAGATAATGATTAATCTCTAAATAAAGAAAAGTTATGAATTTTTATTGAAAAAGCTATAAGACCTTATCTTATCATCTTTAACCTTTCTTAATATCGATGAAGGTTATAAAGGTTATAAAGGTTATGAAGGGTATAATGGTTATAAAGGTTTAAAATCATTAAAAACAAAGTACTTAATATGAACACTCGAGAAAAATTATTATTGATAGCAGGGATTTTATTGATCATATCGGGGATAACACATGTAAGCCAGATATTTGTATTTGTATATGGAATTGAAGGGCATATCATTGGCGCGGTCTCCTTTGGGATTATCTATTTTGTTTTGGGAATTCTGTTGATTCTGTTTAAAGATAATAAACTCATTCTCCTTTTAGGAGCGATTTTGCCAACCATAGGGGGATACTTGGAATTGGAAGGCTTTTTTTGTTTTATGTCTTAGCATCTGGAGAGATTAACTTTTTCATTATTTTCCACGTCATTGTTGATATCATAGTTGTCCCTATTTGTATATATTCCTATTTTCAGCTTAGCAAAATGTCTTAATATGTGGAAATCAAATCGATTCTATTTTTTATAACAATTTTTTTTTTATTTTATCCTTGAAATATAGGTTTTAACAATCAAATTAATTAAGAAATGAATGTGGTGATAAAATGGAAATACAAGAATTTTCGAAGATGAGAGATGGATTGGATTATAAATATTATACGCTGGGTGAGTGGAAAACATCTAAATCTGGAAAAACTGTTTCAATTAAGAATCCTTATAATGGAGAACTTCTTGGAAATGTTCAAGCCTGTACAAGAGAAGAAGTAGATGGGGTCATAAAAAATGCTCGAGATAATATTGAATGTTGGGAGACCACCCCTCTGAGGGAAAGAGCTGATGTTCTGAAGAAAGCAGCCGAACTTATAAAGAAGTGGGCGAAACCCCTCGGAAACATTTTAATGCGAGAAAATGGTAAACCATTAAATAGTGCCATTTCCGAGATTGAAAGAACTGCGATATATTTTAATGCGACTGCTGAAGCAAGTGATGTTTTAATAGGAGAATCCCTTGTTGGCGATTTATTGGAGGGTTATTCACGAGAAAAAATGTCCATGACATATCGGGTTCCCTTAGGTGTTATTTTGTGTATTGGACCCTTTAATTATCCATTTAATTTAACAGGATCGAAAATTGCTCCCGCTCTATTGGCTGGAAACAGTGTTGTTATGAAACCTCCAACGGAAGGATCAATTACTGCATCCCACTGGGGAGTTATATTAGAAGAGGCTGGACTCCCTCCGGGAGTCTTCAATTTTGTAACTGGGAGAGGCTCTGAAATCGGTGATTATATTGTAAGTCATCAAGATATTGATATGATTGCTTTTACCGGTTCTTCGACTACTGGGAAACATATTGCAGATATGGTGGGAATGAAACCTTTGCTTTTAGAATTAGGAGGAAAGGATGCTGCTATTGTGCTTGATGACGCCGATCTGGAAGATACGGTGGATGCGATAATTTCGGGGGCATTCTCATATAACGGACAAAGGTGTACTGCTGTAAAACGGGTACTTCCCATGCCTGGTATAGCGGATGAGTTGGTTGAAAGAGTAACTGAACGAGCTAAGGGACTCTCAGTCGGTGATCCTGCAGAGAATAATAAGATTGGACCTATAATAAGTTCTAAGCAAGCAGATTATATACAAGAATTAATTGATGATGCTATTGAGAAGGGAGCAACCGTAAAATGTGGGAATAGAAGAGAAAACAATATAATATGGCCCACAGTTTTAGATAATGTTACTACTGAAGCTAGGATTGCATGGGAAGAACAATTTGGTCCGGTGATTCCTTTTATAAGAGTATATAGTGCTGAAGAAGCGATTAGGATCTCAAATAAGTCAAAATATGGCTTGCAAGGTATGATTTTTACTAATGATATAGACCTTGCGTTTAATATATCCAGAGAATTAGAGGTAGGAACGGTTCAAATAAATGGAGCAAGTTCGCGGGGTCCGGATCATTTCCCCTTTTTGGGGACAAAAAGTTCGGGAATGGGAACCCAAGGAATAAGATATGCGATTGAAAATATGAGTCGACCTAAAGTAGTGGTTATGAACTTAAGTGAACGTGGTAAATTGGTTCATCAATGTATATATGAGAAAAATGAGGATACATAATTCCTCATTTAATTAATTATTTTCTTTTTAAATTTTATAAGATTTAATTTAATCGAAATATTAATTGATCTTCATCAATTTTTCCCGAAATCAAATACTTCTCTAAGATGTTTGTACAAATTCTTTTTATCTTAAGTTAAATCATATTAGGGAGTGATTCTTTATTATTTATATCCCAAGCAGGAATCGGAATAACTTTTTGAGTTAAATTTCTTTCTAGTATTGAAGAAGAAACTAATTGGATTAGTTTGGAACTCGATACCTCTTTTGAATCATATTCTAAATTCTAAAAAGACTAAAAAGAAAAGAAAATATTGATAGAATAAATATTGTAATTACACTTTAAAATTGATTAGTTTTTCGATTCCTTCATTAATGTTATCAATCATATCTAAGGCATTAAACCTTGAACCTAGCTTTTCTTTACAAAACTCACCAATATATCCATTTAAGAATGCTGCAGAGCATGCAGACGGAAATGGATCACTTTCAGTGGCCAAAAAAGCAGTACAAAGTCCCGCTAATACATCTCCTGTTCCACCGACAGCCATTTCTGGGCAACCAGTTCGATTAATCTTTAGATTCTTTCCATCGCTTATGTAATCATAAGGACCTTTTACTAGAAGTGTACAATCCAGCTTGCTAGAGATATCAAGAACTGATTTAATTCGAGCATCAAGATTATCAAATGATGATAGTTCAATCCCAGTCATAATTTTCAGTTCACCTTCATGAGGTGTTAATATGCATTGCTGACCGCGTAATAAATCATGATGATTTTTCACTAACTTCAAGGCATCAGCATCTAAGACAAATCTTTTCTTCTCTTCACGGAATTTTTTTAATAGGGCGACTAATAATTCTTCGGTTTCCTCTTCTTCTCCCATACCAGGTCCAATCAAAATTGCATTTGACCAATCAACTAACCAACTAATTTCCTCCCAACTATCGTTATTTAACCAATCCCCTGGTTGTGATCTGACAATCATATTCGGGGAATAACTTCTGATAACATCTCCTACGACTTGAGGTGTGAAAGTAATCACAAGATCTAAACCAAAATTAATTCCGGCTAAGGATGAAAAACTCGGTGCTCCAGTATAATTTTTTGACCCTCCTAGGACAAGCATTCTTCCAAATTGCCCTTTATGAAAATCTTTCCTTCTTGAAGTTAATGTAGGTAAGAAATCCCCTCTCCCAACAAAAAGTTGTGCTTCTTGGGGAATTCCGATGGTTTTTACTAATATTTCACCCATATATTCATTTTCTATATCCATTCCTTTCTTGTTTTGATGAAAAGTTATAACTAGATCTGCTTTTACAGCATTGTCTCCGACTTCTCCTGTATCGGGATCTAAACCAGATGGGACATCCACAGACACAACTGGAATGTTTTGATGTTCCCGTGCTTCATTAATAAATTCCACTGCGGTGGCTACGGGCTCCCTTAATTTTCCTTTAATTCCCGTTCCGAGCATCGCATCGACAATTAAATCGTGTTTTTCACTATCTAACACAATGCCCATCTCAACAACATCAGTGGAATCTTTAGCAATTTTTATTTTTGCATTGTAAATTAAAGAGTTCGATAGAATATTCCAATTCAATTTCGCTTCTTCGGTTCCAATTTTTTCAGGACTTCCTAATAGAATAATATGTGATTTAATACCAAAAGAGGATAAATGCCTGGCAACAACAAATCCATCACCACCATTATTCCCAGTGCCACAGAAAAAGACGACTTTTGAATTTTCTTTTAGATCATATTTTTTGATGATTTCCATCGCAAAGGAATAACCTGCACACTCCATTAAGAGCTTTTTTGGTATTCCTAACCATTCGGAGTTATTATCTAAAATTCCAACTTCTTGAGCTAATATTTTTTCTCTGGTCATTCGTTTCATAAGATAATGTTTGCGAATGATTTAAAAAATCTTTTGATTAAAAATAAAAAATCAAAATGACAATAAATTAAAATTAACTACTTAATGAATGAACTATAATCTGAAACTACTTTAGGGAACTGCCTTTATTATATACTAATGATAGATATCACATTCATCGGTACCTCTGGAAGCATTTTAACTAAAGATAATTCCTATCCCTCTCTTTTAATTAATCACAATCTTCTTTTAGACTGTGGAGAAGGAACAACTCAAAAGTTGATGAAATTAGAGTGTATAGATGAGATTAAAACAATTTGTTTTTCACATTTACATAATGATCATTTTCTAGGTGTGTTTTCCTTACTGTGGTATTACTGGATAAATCAGCGAAAGGACCCACTAAATATAGTTGGTCCAATTGGAATTCGGGATACGATTGAGAAAATCATCGATTTGGTCAATACACCACATGATATGAGGTCATGTGAGCTCATTTATCATGAATTAGAAGAACGGGATTCTCTTGATACTATTAGGTTAGATTATGACATCGATTATGTTCATATGGAACATAGCATTCCAACAATCGCATATAGAATTAAGAAAGGTGATAAATCTCTCTGTTATGCTGGAGATACCAAACCAAATGATAATTTGATAACATTGGCTCGTAATTGTGAATTATTAATTTGTGAAAGTACCTTTCCGGATGATTTAAAGGATACAGCGCACATGTATAATCATTCTACACCTTCTGATGTTATTTCAATTGCTCAAAAGGCTAATTGTAAAATGATTGCCTTGGTTCATATTTCCCCTCATTTTAGAGATAAAATTCAAAACGCTAAAGATGATCTGGCTCAAAAGTTTTCGGGCAAAATAATTATCCCGCAAGATTTATTTGCTTGTTCTATTTAACCAATTCATCCTCAAAAAAAATTAGAGATCGTAGTATATAATTCTTGATATGACGCGACTTCAAATTCAGAACACCATCCGGTTTTTTCGGTATTTTTAATAAACCTTATTGTGTTAAATCCCAATTCAGATGCTATGGTTAAGTTTTTAAGTTGATCATCAACAAAAATACATTCCCTTGCGTTTGCACATATTTTTTTCAGAAGAAATTTGAATATCTTTTTATTAGGCTTATGGATTCCCACCTCTCCGCTTGATATAATTTGATCGAAAATATTATTTAAATCATATCTTGTAGTAAGGAAATTTATCCATTCTTTTATATGATTTGAAAGAAGAGCCAATGAGCAATTCTTTCCGAATTTTGGATAAAAATCTAAAAATTCTGTATCTAATGTATAGTTATTGCATAAAAAGTCAAATTCTATTTCAGGAAAATATTGTCTCAACCCCAAGGTAGTCCAAAATTTAAATGAGGTTAATTCACCTAAACTTGTTTTATAATAAAGATCTTTTATTCGTTCTTCATCAATACCTTTGAAATTTTGAATAAAAGGAATTAATTTTTGGGTAAGTAAATTTCTCTCTTTGAAAACAACCCCCATAGCATCAAAAATAATCCAATTGATCCTCATCTCCTATTTTGAAAATAATTCTTGTTCCTATTAACTTTAACTAAATGGCATAAGATTTCAATGTTTATGTTTAATAGGAAAAACATTCTTTATTTCAGAAGTTGTAAAATATACTTCTATAAACTGAGAATATAAGATAAAAATAAAAAAGGAAAAACTAGAACTTTAACTAAATTTAAAACAAAATAGCTGTCATTAGAGGTTTTTCTTTAAATCCTTAATGCGACTTCTAAGTGTAACCTCAGTTATTCCAGCCGCACCTGCGATATCTTTTTGAGTTCTCCATTCATCTGACATCTTACCTGCAATATAAAGTGCCCCGGCAGAAAAACCACGTGGATCCTTTCCAACTCTCCTTAGCCCTTTCTTTGAAGACTCTTTTAGGAGATCGAGCGCCTTTTTCTGAACTTTCATTGATAAATCTAAGGTATTTCCAAAACGAAATATCAATTGTTCTGATGTGATTGGATGATATTTCAATCCCAATTCGGGTAATACTTCTTTAACAATCAGTCCGAGTGCTTGATGTACCTTATGTCTTGAGATCATAGCAGCATCACAGATTTCTTCTAAAATTCGGGGAAATTCATGAACTCGTATAGCAGCATAGATCGAACCCGCAACAAACCCTCTAATACTTCTTCCCATTGTCAGTTTTTTTCTAGCTACTTTAGAATAGATTTTCCAAGCTGTTTCTTTTATATACGCTGGGATGTTAAGTTTGCTTGCTAACATTTTAAGCTTAGGACGGGCTTCCCAAAAATTTCGCTCAATGCTGGAAATTAAAGATTGTTGTATTTTTGAAAGACGGGAAAAAAGAACTTTCCTTTTCGCCCCTTTTTTACCTCTACTGCCTTTGCTTTTGGGTATAGTAGTTCTCGGACCAAATTTTCTCCAACGCGGTTCAGTTCTTCTTCTGTTTTTTACTTCCTCTGCCGTATAGGCTCGCTTTTCTAAAGAGACAAAGTTCTTACCATGGACTGTACCGCAATTCGTACATACATTTTGAAATCCTTTCTTTCGAAGTGTTGGTTCATCACAACAGTGAGGTTTACTTTCACTCTCTTGGGATTCTTCCTCTAATGAAGTTTGATAGAATCGACGATTACTCATATTTAATTCAAAACAGTTTTGCTTAATTGGTGATTCTCTATTTGAGAATCTTGAAGAATAAAATTTGCTTACTAGCAATAATCTTCAAATATAACTAATAAAATTACACATTATAGTTTATAAGTTTTATCATCATCAGAATACTCAGAAAGTGCTTTTTTGTAATTAAATTATTTCAATAAACTTAATTCTCAATATTTTTTAATAAAAGTAGGATGATTTTACTAACATTTTTACTTTTTTTGAAAAAAATAAACGGAAATTCTCAAAATTAAAAAACATTGAAAGGATATTCGCCATGAAGGAGTGAACACAACTTTTTCATTTTAAAAAATTTCTTAGAAAAACTAATAAATTCCAATTCATTGTAAAAAATACCTTATTAAAAGTGAAAGATTTTTAATAGGATAAGGAATTACTTAAGATAGTTCTTTTCTTACATAAAGAACTATGCTACTAAGCCTAATCTTATGCAGGTGTGGCTTAGCTTGGTTATACATCGGTACGCATGGACTACAGCGCCAGACTCATAATCCTTCTGAAAAATTGGGTCAGACTGGATGTACTCTGGAAGTCGCGGGCTCGAATCCCGCCACCTGCACTCTTTCTTTACCGTTTTATCAAATCCAACTTCTCTTTAAAGATCGAGCGAAAAGAGGCATAGATAGACTCGTCTAAGAAATAGAATTTGACATCACCGAAATAACTGTACTTTTCATCATACGAATCCGTTTTTGAGAGACTTAATTCGCCATACAGGTCCTTATTTATAAGAAAATCGT
>CAZZIC010000145.1:0-10609 GCA_964653985.1 uncultured archaeon
TTTCCTGTTCTTTAATATCTATAACGTAGATTAGTAAATCAATCCCGGAGAAATACTTTTCTGGGTCTTCTAGATATTGAAAACGGTTATCCATTTGCCCTCCAAAGTCCCAGATATAGAACTTAAAATCTTTTGTATCAATTTCATTCCTTTTTACTCCTCTTGTCGGCTCTAATGATGCTAAATCTTCAATTCCAAGCTTCCCTCCAAATGTAGATAGAAGGGATGTTTTTCCAGCATTATCTAATCCTAAAACAACAATTTTTTGAGATTCGCTCATCTTTAAGTCATCACCTTTTACTTTTTAAAAATTTAGAATGTATTTAAAAAATGATTTTCACATAAATTAACAGAATTCTTATTATTAAGATTATGTAAATCAAAAACTCATTATTGTAATTCAATTGTAGTTTTCCTCAATTTGGAAATTGTATCTGTGCACAGATTTTGAATTCTAACGTTATTTAGCGATTCCTCGTTTCACTAATACATCTTTCAATTCTGAAATTATTTGCCTTCTGAGATTACCGCGGTTAGCAAACTTATCTTGATCTTGGGTATCTGATGAGGGGCTTGATGACGGCCCCAGTGGAGGTTCGGATGGTGTTTCTCCTAAGGTTGATCCTTTTGGAGAAGTGCTTGGTTGGGTTTTAGATGGCGGATTTAGCTTTTTTATGGAAATATCTTTTTTTGGAGCCATTGGAGGTTTACTTTCCTCCTCTTTCTCAGATCTTTTTTGGAAACTAAATTCTTTTAATTCATCGTGAATATTTTGAGGCCCTTCAAGGATACTTCTTTCCAAGAAATCTAAAGGCTTCGGAATACTTCCTGATTCCTTTACCTCTTGTTTTTGTGTTTCTGAGATAAAGTTTGACGGAACTTTCTGAAATGGTATTTCAAACAATGATTTGGACATTTGTGGGGTCAACACCCGACCTAAAATCCTTTTTATTTCTTGTAACTCTGAAACAACTTTGTCGGTTAGTTTTAAATTAAGATCTAAAATTTTTTGAAGCTTAAAATCAATCTCTACAGTTTCTTTGCTCTCTTCTGTACTTGTTTTTCCCGAAAAAATACTCTTAATGCTACGAGCTATTTCTGGTTGATTTGAATAAACATTATATATACTTGTTGGAATAATTTCAACATTCCATTTTTTTTCTTGATTTTCAACTAAGGTAGTAATCTTATCCGTGAGGTACTCTAATTTGATTTGAAAATCGGGATCATCTATGATATCCGAATCTGCTTTATTGAGTAAAACTAAGATATAAGGAAATTCATCCAAGTAATCTAGAATGTTTAATAAATCCTTAAAATACTCTAATGCTTCCTCGTATCTTACGTCATCTTGAGCATCCACAACAAAAATTAATACATCAACTTGAATAAAGAACTTTTCTGGTTCTTCTAAATATTCATCAATATTGCGTTTTTGACCACCTAGATCCCATAATATCAGATTTAATTGATCCGTCTGAAATTCTTCTACGTTCACTCCAATTGTTGGTTCTTGATTGACCAAATCCATATAATTATAATTATGGACTAACTTATTCACCAAAGATGTTTTCCCGGCATAGTCTAATCCCGCAATCACCACTTTCATCTTAACTTTTTTTAAGTACACGTTTCGTTTATTCCAAGAGTTCGAGATTAAGTTCGCGGCAATATAGATATTCAGAAGTGTTTTTTTTTCTATTGCTTCTTTCTTTAGTAATTTCTTAAAATCAGATTTTTTTAAATTTGCTACATCTCTGATTTTTTTAAATTTCTTCTTTTTAAGGATTTTCGCTTCTTCTTTACTTACTTCTTTTAATTCCGTAAGTGGTAAATCTAAGATTGCTTTTATTGAACTTGGATATACATCAAGGTTCAAAAATCTGTCGCAAAAATATTTAATTATCGTTTTTGCTGATTCTGACATATAAATCAAGTATCGAGTATTTATTTAAAAATAATGGGAAAAGCAAAAATGGAGAAATGAAAAAACAAATTTTATCTGATTTTACAAAATTAGGCAGAATAATAGTTAAAACTACGAAATTCTAACATGTTTCTTTTTATTTTAAAATAATTTGTATGTTATTAAATATATTTTTTCAACAGTAATTACATAATCGATATATTTCCTACTTTTAACATTATCAAACTTAAACAATTCGGAAGGGTAATATATGAATTCAAAACCTTTATTTTTAAAAGACTAAAAAGATTTAATTAAATAATTATTTGAATTAATGATTTTTTAAAAAATTCTGAGACTAAAAAAACAAAGGAGTATAATGAAACATGATTTCAGACGATTATTTATTTAGCGATGTGGGTATCGATTCAATTGCTTTTTCAGCCCCAAAAACCTATGTAGATATTGAAGAACTGGCTTTAAAACGCAATGTTGATCCCGATAAATATAAGAAAGGACTTCTCTTACGTGAAATGAGATTCCCTGCACCAGATGAGGATATCATTTCAATCGGATTAAAAGCAGGATATCACGCCTTAAATAAGGGTGATATTGATCCAATGGATATCGACGCGGTTTTTGTTGGAACTGAAACTATTACTTATGCTGTAAAATCAGTATCGAACATTTTCGCAGAGTTATTGGGAATCTCACCAAATTCTATGACACAAGATATATATAATGCCTGTGCGGGAGGAACACTTGCAATTTTAAACGCGATAGCGTTAATAGAAAAAGGCGTAATTAATAAAGCACTTATCATCAGTGTCGATATTTCATCTTATGAGATGCAATCCCCAAGTGAACCAACACAAGGCTCAGGAGCCATCGCAATGGTTCTTTCTAAAAATCCAAGGATAGCAAGGTTTAGCAAAAGTTTTGGAAAAGTCTCGGGAAATGTAAATGACTTTTTTAGAGCAGCTAATGAAAAGAATGCTCAAGCATTTGGACATTATTCTGTAGATACATATCTAAATTTTCAATTAAGAGCTTATGATGACTTAATGGATGATATCGGTGATTTTCATGCCGATTTTTATACCTTTCACGCACCTTTTGCGAAATTACCCTTAAAGTGTATGCGGCAAATAATCCAGAAGCGATGGATTAATCATATTAGCAGTTTACCACGGATAAATTCAGGAAGAATTAAGCATTCGATTATCAAGAAGTTAGATTCATTTTTACATGATGTTACAGTTTTACCTGAATATATTTTCTTAAAATTGAAGGAATTAGGAATACCAACGAGTAAATTCGAAGATTTATCCAATTGGCTAATTGATAATGTAAAGAGTAAATTTCTCCCTCAACTAAGAGTTCCCTCACACTTTGGAAACATGTACAACGCTGCTGTGTGGGCTCAAATCTTATATATTTTAGAGAATTATGCTCGATCGAATAATACTATTTATTTTGGTTCATATGGTTCAGGAGCTACTTGTATAAGTGGCTTGTTAAAGGTAGAAAAGCATTTTAAACCGTTAATAAGAAAGAAGCCAAGAATAAACGATTTTATTGTTCACAAAGAGAAGACATCTATTCAAGAATATGAGTTAATAAAGAGTGGGAAAATTGAACCTCGTGTGAATATTCTGGGTCGTATCACCGAACATGAAAAGAATAAAAGTAGAGGTTTTACACTTCATTTCTGTGATGAAGGCTGTATAATCCCAAATATTCGCGGATTAGACCGATGTCCACAAGGTCATTCGGGATATCATGAAAGATTCTTTCCGTTATTCGCAGTACTTGAATCAGAACCTGTAGTCAATAAAGACTTGCACGATCTGAGTTACTTATCAAAAGGATATGTAAGAGTAGCGGATAATGCTGAAAAAGGAAAGCCTCTTGAATATGAAATCAGAAGAATTGAAAATGGAGCGGAAGCGGAAGCCAACTGTAAGGTGAAGGGATTACTTAATTGGAGTCCTCTATATGTTCCAACAAGTAATATCTATTAATTTTATTTTAATTTTTATTTTGTGTTATAATGTCAACCAAAATTTCCAATTTACTTAAATCTCAACTTAAAAAAGATTATTTTTTAATTATAGATCATCTTAAAAAATTTAATTATAATTTTGAAGCCTTTCCTTCTGATTCCAAAGCAAAGTGTGATTTTGGAGAAGCCTATACCTTAGCGTATCCAATTCAAGGAGTCCTAAAGTATCACGGTCTCGCTAACTTAAAAAAAAATATTGCCTTTACCTCTAGTGTGTCATTTAATAATTCCAGTGGATACACTGTTTCTTATCTGAGATTTGATAAATCCTTAAATGAAGATTTAGCATACTTGAATGGGGAAAAAATGGTTGGAGAGGAATTGGATAGAGTTCGAATGGCTTTAGATCTCATCAGAAATTATTCAAAGGTTGACACCAAGGCTATTTTAATTTCAAGAAACTATTTAAAGATCGAGGAAAGAGATTCTATAGGAAAAGGGTTAGGATTCTCCGCGTCTGGGTCAGCGGCACTTGGAATGGCAGCAATCTCAATTCTCTATGAAAACAATCCCCATTATCTTAATAATAATAGATTAGTAAGTATGTTCTCTCGATATCTTTCGGGATCGGGTTGTAGAAGTGCTTTAGGGGGGTTTTCTATATGGCTTAGCCACCCCTCAATAGATTCAAGGGATAGTATTGCTATTAGATTAGATAAGCAAGGAGATAACTCTTGGTTGGAAGATCTTATGTTTATTACTATTCCGATCGCCTCAACTCTAAAAACCAAAAGAATTCATAGGATAGTACATGATTCTCCCTATTTTGAAGCATGGTTAAAGAATCGTAAAAGTCAGATTTTAAGTTTTTTAGACTCATTTAGGCAACAAAATATTGATCAAATAGGAGAAATTGCTGAGCATGACACCCTATTGATGCATTCTGTAATACTAACCTCTAATCTATTTCAAAAAACTATAGCTTGGAAACCAATAACTTTAGAAATTATGTTATTTTTGCGAAACTTAAGAGATGAAGGAATTAATAATTATTTTTCAATTGATACGGGACCTTCAGTGGTAGTAATTACCCATAAAAAGAACAAGAAAATTCTCATGAAAAGGATTAAAAATAAATTTCCTGAAGTCCCTTTAATAGCTGGAACATTAGGAGGTCCAGCAAGAGTACTTGAGAAAGATTCTCTCCATATTAAAGAATTAAAAAAGGATTTAGAAAAAATAAAGCAAATATAGTGGTTAAAATGAATGAAATTAAATCAGACATTTCTGGATTTTATAAATTAAGTGTAAAGGAAAGACAACAATTATTAAATAATAATTTTGATCTGACTGAAAAAGAACAAGAATTATTGGATGAATTTGGTTATTTTACCAAAAGGGATATGGATACCCTCATAGAGAATGTGATTGGAAACTATCAATTACCTATGGGGCTAGCATGTAATTTCAAGGTTAATGGTAAAGATTATTTAGTCCCAATGGTAATTGAGGAACCTTCAGTTGTTGCAGCGGCTTCACATGCAGCAAAGATCGCTCGAAAACAAGGAGGTTTTCATTCTGAGAAAGTTGAATCCATTATGATTGGTCAAATCCAATTAACAAACGTACGTGAAATTGAACGTGCCAAAAAAGATATTATAGATCAGAAAGATAAATTAATTGATGTAGCTAATTCGCAAGACCCTGTCTTAATTAAGTTAGGAGGCGGAGCAAGAGATCTCGAAATAAGAGAGATTGAAACGAATAAAGGACCTATGTTAATTATTCATTTATTAGTTGATGTATTAGATGCTATGGGAGCTAATGCGGTAAATACCATGGCTGAAGCGATCGCTCCATATATTGAAGAGCTCACTGGAGGGAAGATATATCTTAGAATCATATCTAACCTTGCAACCAAAAGAATTGCTAAATGTAAAGCAACTTTCGACAAGGAATTACTTGGTGGTTCTGAAGTGGTTGAAGGAATTTTAAATGCATATGAATTTGCTTTAGCAGATCCATATAGAGCAACAACTCATAACAAAGGTATCATGAATGGAATTATAGCTTTGACTTTAGCGACTGGAAATGATACCAGAGCGATAGAATCTGGCGCTCATTCCTATGCTGCTTTAAATGGAAAATATTCTCCCTTGACCGAATTTAACAAAGATGAAGATGGTAATTTGGTCGGTGAAATTGAAATTCCCCTAGCCTTAGGGATAATTGGTGGTATGACAAAAATCCATCCTATGGCTCAACTTGCCTTAAAGATTTTAAGAATAGATACCTCGGAAGAATTAGCACAAGTAGCGGCTGCTCTAGGACTAGCTCAAAATGTGGCTGCCTTAAGAGCTTTGGCGGCGGAAGGTATCCAAAAAGGTCATATGGCTCTTCATTCAAAAAATATTGCCAAATTAGCTGGAGTACCTGAGGACTTAATTGATACTGTAGCTGAGAAAATGGTTGAGGACGAGAAAATTCGAATTGATTATGCCAAGGAAGTTTTAGATAAAATCAAAAAAGAATAACCTATTAGTTATAGCGGGGGATTTATTACAATGAACAAAATTAATTCATGTGCTCCGGGAAAAACCATCTTATTTGGGGAACATTCTGTAGTCTATGGATACCCTGCTATAGCAATGGCGATCGATATCCAATCGTATTGTGAAATTTCGAAAGCTTCCAAAGATATTATTGAACTAATCTTTGATAATTATGGAATAAAATTGCGTTCTGCTCATTATTTAGAATTGATTAACTCAATCCCAGAAAAATTTAAGCACTTTGCTCTATGTTTTCAACTATTTAAAAAAGATTATGGGATAGAATTCGAAAATATAAGGATTCATCTTACTTCTGATTTATTTCCTGGTTCGGGATTGGGTTCTTCTGCTTCTACCTCTGTAGCTTTAATTAATGCAATTAATAAATTTTATCGATTAGACTTATCGAAAGAGGAAATATCGGATATTGGCTATAAAATGGAAGAAGTTGTACATGGTTCTCCTTCTGGAATTGATAATACTACTTGCACTTATGGTAATATCATAAATTATGAGAAAGGAAAATTTGAATTTCTGACTTCTCCCGTAGATTTAAAGATTCTTATTTCCTATACGGATATTGAACATGATACAAAAAAAGCGATAAATAACATTAAAATGCTTAAAGAAGAAAAACCTGATCTGGTTTCTAATTATTTGAAGGAAATGGGCTCAATTGCCAGAACCGCTAAAAAAGCTCTTCATTCCGGGAATATTCTCGAAATGGGAAGATTAATGAATAGAAATCAACAACTTTTATCTCTTTTGGGAGTTTCGAATGAAAAAATAGATGTGATTAATAAAATCGCCAATAATAATGGAGCATATGGTTCTAAACTTACAGGTGCTGGATTGGGTGGATGTGTCATCACTTTAGGTGAAAAAAAGACCTTAGAAAGAATCTCCCAGTTACTCAAAAATAAAAATATTATGAACTTTTTAACCTCAATTAATGAGAAAGGTGTAAGAACCGATGAAGAATGATGATATTATCATTATTAAATTAGGAGGAAGTCTTCTAACCGATAAAAAGGAACCATTTTCTTTAAGAGAGCAAGTTTGTAAGAATATAGTTGGTCAGATCGTGAGTGCTCAAAAAAAATTAATCCTAGTACATGGAGGAGGATCTTTTGGTCATCCTCTGGCAGAAAAATATAAAATTAATCAAGGAAGAAATGACCAGATAAAAGATCAATTAATTGGATTAACAAAAACTCATGAGGCAATGACCCAGTTAAATAGTTTTATTGTAAATGAATTTTTAAAACACGATTATCCCACAATATCTTTACAACCATCAAGTATTTTTATAAATAAATCTGGGGAACTTTCATTCATTAATTCTGGTGTAATTGAATCCTTATTAGACCTAAATATCATGCCAGTTTTATATGGAGATATATTGATTGACACTAATAACAACTTTAAGATCCTTTCTGGAGATGAAATTATTTTAAAACTCTGTAAAAGGTTATCGGATTTAAATATTAAGAAAGTTATTTTTGCGATGGATAAAGATGGACTCTTTGTGAGAAAGTCTCATCGAGATAAAACCTATGAACTCGCAGATAACTTATCTTTAGAGGAGTTAGATAATATATGTCTTGCAGATCTCAATGATAATAAGATCGATGTAACTGGGGGAATAAACAAAAAGCTGGAAAATATAAAGAAAGTATGCCAATTAGGAATTCCAGTTCAACTGATAAACGGATTAAAAGAAAATTTCATTCTAAAATCGTTATGTGATGATAAGATTAGTTGTACTAATATTAGCACCAATTTTAAAACACATTTTGCAAATATAAGCAACCGGAAAATTGATCATCTAAAAATTCCCTTAAAATACGATGTTCAACACTCAAGAAATTATTTTGATGATATAAAGCTGTTACATTATTCGCTTCCAGAACGAAAGTTGAACGAAATTGACATGTCCATGACATTTTTTGGGAAAAATGTTTCTGCCCCAATTTGCATCGCCGCAATAACTGGAGGGCATCCCATTGCGGGTGAAATAAATTCGATTTTAGCTCAAGTGGCGGAGGAAGAGAAAATTGTTTTAAGTGTAGGAAGCCAACGAGCGGGTCTAGATGATAAGCTATTAAGAAAATCGTTCAGTGTAGTGAGAAAACTTGCTCCTTCCATCCCCATTATTGGAAATATAGGGATAGGCCAATTAAGTGTTTCTGAATTCAATGTAGATAATTTTCTTGATTGTATCGATATGGTTGAAGCAGATGTGATGGCAATTCATTTTAACGCACTTCATGAGTTAGTACAACAAAATGGCGATACAGATTATACACATTTTTGGAAAAATTTTAGGCAAATCCGGGAATCTGTTTCTCTACCCATAATTGCAAAGGAAGTTGGTACTGGATTAAACCACCAATTAATCAGTAAATTAGAGAATAATGGTTTTGATGGATTTGATGTGGGAGGGAGTGGAGGAACAAGCTTTGCAGCAATAGAATCAAAAAGGAAAATAAATCATACGGATAAATTTTCAAGAAAACTATCAGAAACCTTTCGTGAATGGGGAATTCCCACACCAATTTCTATAATTCAAGCTCGAAGTGTAACTGACAAGATTTTAATCGCTACAGGCGGTTTACGAAACGGAATTGATATCGCTAAAAGTATTGTATTAGGAGCTGACCTTGGTGGTTTCGCTTATAAATTTCTTAAAACATCGTGGGAAGATTATCAAAATAAGTCGATTAAATCTACTCATAAGGAAGTAAGAACACTAAAGAATGAATTAAAATCGTCCATGTGGTTGATGAATAGTAAAGATCTTCAGAAACTAAAACTAAATGAAGAAAAAAGAGTTTTATTTGGGAAGTTATATGAATGGGTTAATCAATAACTTCACAATTTTTAGATATTAGCAAACCTTTTTTTCAACTATATTCATTTTAAATAAGAATTGTTTGGTTTAATTATAAACTAAATCTTTTTATAAATTAAATGCTAAAATAATAATAAATATTTTTTTAAAAGGGTGAAAAATAATTTCTATAGATTGGATCAAAGCGGAAGAAAAACCTGATAAAACCCAAAAAATCGAAGGTCGTTTGTTATTAGACCTTCGAACGACGATTAATACTTTAGAAAACAATATCGCAGAGAAAGAGGAGAAATTGGACTCTTGTCAGAAAAGAAGGGATGAACTTAAAGAAAAATTAGATAATTCCGAATCATATCTCGAAGAATTAACTGTTAAATTAACAAATAAGAGTGAAGAGGTAAAGGTTTTAGAAGAAGAAAAAGAAACAATGAATAATACATTAGAGGAGCTAAAGGAAAAGATCAAAAACTTAAAACTAGAGATTCAAGATAAAGAGAAAAAAATAAATAGTCTATCCGACGAAAAATCATCCCTACAAGAGAAACTGAAAGAAAAAGAAGAGAAAATCAAAAATCTTGAGGAAATGATAACCGATTGGGAAGAGAAATATTCACAATTAGAATCTGAGTATGAATCATTTAGAGAAGATAAAGCTCAAGAATTATCTAAATTAAAAGAAACAAATAAGGAATTGGAAATTAAACTTTCAGAGAAGGACGAAAACCTTCAAGCTCTTCAAGCACGTTTGGAGAACAAAATAAGTGAAAAAGAGGAGGAATTGGCAGAAACAAAAAGAAAATATGAAAATCAACTTTCAGCGAAACAAGAGGAGCTTGATAAGATAAAAAACGAATCTCAAAATGAAATATCTCAAAGAGACCAAAAAATACAGGAATTTAAAACAAAGATCGAGGAGACTCAGAAGGAGCTTGAAGAAATAAAAGAAGCGCAAGCCGAAAAGGGAGAACCTGAAAAACTCATAGAAAAAATTAAAGAAAAAATGGCCATAAAAGGATTCATCAACGACGTAGAACTTCAGAAACTAATTGAAGAGAGTGAAAGTTAAACAAATTACGTTTTATTTTCTACACTTTTTTTGTATAATATTCCATTTAAGTCAATCAATTGGAAATAATTAGCTTTTTCCCAAATTAATCTAAGTTTTTTAAATAGGAGTTTATTTTTTAAACTATTTTTAACTAAACGATCTAATAGACTATAATTATAGATGTTATTTTATAATAGATTAAATTAATGTAGGTTAAGGAATTTGGATACAGAAAGGTCAATAA
>CAZZIC010000146.1:0-10538 GCA_964653985.1 uncultured archaeon
CTTATGTTCTCATTGTGGAGAATGTCAAGATTGGTGTTACTTTGGAGCTCGAATTAAAATGGATGCTGAAATGAAATTTATTCCTTCCAAGTGCTTTGGGTGTGGAATCTGTGTTTCAAAATGCCCAAAAAAAGCGATTATGCTTAAAAAAGCTTGATTAATTCTTAATAATTATTCAAAATCTAGTTGATTTAAAACCAATTGATTCTTGATTTACATATGAATTTTGAAGTTTATATTGTATTTGATGATAGGTGTTCAAAACCAGGCTTTTTAGAAGGTTTTGGCTTTTCTGCTATGGTTTATAGTCATTTCACAAAAAATTACATTCTTTTTGATACTGGAGATAATGGGAGAAAATTATTAAAAAACATCAATAAATTTGAAGTGGAACTTGATGATGTTAAAAGTATCGTTATTTCTCATAAACATTTTGATCATGCGGGTGGTTTAAAATTCCTATATTCCTTAAGAAAGGATTTAAACATTTTTGTGCCAATGAAATATGAAAGCAGATTTAAGAAAAAGTTTTCCGAAGCTAAGATAATAGGAGTTGATGAACAGCTTGAAATTGATTCAAATATTCATTCTTCTGGGGAATTTGGGGATCACATGCGCGAGCAAGCTTTATTTTTAAAAACTGCTGATGATAAGATAATTCTACTTTCAGGATGCGCTCATCCTGGATTAGAAAAGTTTATTGTTAAGGCAAAAGATATGGGTGAAATAATAGCCATAATTGGGGGTTTTCACGGTTTTAATAAATATTCTTATTTAGAAGGAATCAATACTATAAGCGGTTGTCATTGCACACAGCATACGAATACGATCAAAGAAAGATATCCCGAACAATTTAAGCAAGTATGTGTCGGGGACAAGATTTCGTTTTAAACCGCGATCTATGACCTATTTAAGATTCTCTCTAATTTCACCGTTTGGAAGCATATTATCGGGATGATTTATCCCTTTTTCTTCCATTTTATATCTCTCACAATCCTTATTTCCAACAAGACAATATTTTTCGATCCAATCTCTCTTTAGCTTGCCCTCTTCTACAAATCTTTTGATAGGGCAGGAATAAAACCATTTACATACTTTTTTCATAATAATTATAAAGTTAATTAAATCTAAGAGTAAAATTTTTGATTTTTATTTTTAGTCTAATTTTGAAAAAATCAAAGAATTAAATACTTTCATTTTTATTTATTGCTTATAATTAATTTTACAACCATTATTAAAAATTAGATCTTAGTACAGATTATTTTACTTCACTGGGGTTTATATGACTTTATATGAGATTGGTTTTGTATTTAGAGGTTTTATTTTAATTAATCATGTATTTAAAAAACTTCCGGGCCAAGTCAATGTTGAAGATCCAGCTAAAGATTTACGTGGGGCTTTTATTTCCGCGGTAAACTCGTTTGTTGAAAATGCGTTCTTAAATAATTCAATAGAATATTTAGAGTTAGAAAACTATCTTTTCATTTTTAAGATGGGAGAAATGAAGTCTTGTGATACTAAAAACAAAGAAACCATTATACTTTACGGAATAACTGACAAAAAACGGAAAGTTGATAAGTTTGTTGGAAATTTTCTCGAAGAGGTTCAACCAATTCTACAACTTTTCAAACAAAGATACTATAATAAAAATCTAACGGAGTTGGATCAATTTAAATCATTTAAAAAAGAGATAAAGGCTTTCTACGAATAATTATTACATTATTTTTTTAAGCTCCATCCTCGCGGTTTACTTCTGGAATAAGAAATAATATCTTCCTTATTTAGCTTATCTATTTGATCCTCAACATCACTATCATCGAATCCGTTTTCAGTTATAGCATTTATCAAGTCAGATTTTGAAGATACAGGTTCATTTTCTTTCAAATAATCTATTATTTCTTCTTGAATTTCTGTTTTCTTATCTCCTTTTTTCTTAAGCTTATCTTTACTAAGTTCTGGTTTCTTACTAATAAGGCTCCATCCTCTAGGCTTAGATCTGGAGTAATCAATAACATCTTGAGCATTTAATAAATCAATTTCTTTTTTAACATTCTCTTCATCAAATCCTTGTTTTGTGATTCCTTCAAGTAATTTGGCTTTTGTACTCACTAATTCATTTTTTTGGAGGAAATCAATGATTGTTTGTCTTAGAGATTTTAATGATTCTTTTTCTCTTGCTTTTTCCTTTTTCTTTTCTACATGTACTTCTGGTTTCATTCTTTTTTGATCTGCTGGTTCAGTTATAACACCTTCAATTTCTAATTTTTCTGGTTCTTTTTGTTTCACTTCAATTTCTTCTTCAATAGGAGTTTCAATCTCTTCTATTTCTTCTCTTGCTTCGAAAGTCCAAAATTCCTTTTCTATTATTCTATGTCTTAGAATCTCTTGATCTTTTAGTTTTTTCAGCTTTTTTTTAATCTTTTTCTCTGAATAACCGTATTCTCTTAGTTCTTTAGATAATGTATCCAAATCATATATATAATTTCTTTTTCCAAAAATGAATTCTATTAAATCCTCTACATTCGTTGGCACAGGCTCTTTTATCCTTTGCTCTTCATAATCAGATAAATTTTTTAGTGGGATTTCAGGAGGTTTTATTTTTTTGGAAATTTCTAATGATTCTTTTCTTCCCCACTCAAAATCAGTTAAATTTCTAATGGCTCGATCATATCCGCCAAAAATTATATGATTTATTCCAGTTTCATCAATTTTCAAGGTAGAGATATCCTTTATCGAAGTAGAAACCTCTGTTTTCCATTTTAATTTCATTTTTGTTGAATTTAGCTCTTGATTATGATATATTTTTAATGATCCATCTGCACATCCCGCAATTATTTCTTTTGCATTATCTCCATCAATATCATCTACTTTCAAGGTTAATGGCCGACCACCATAGACTTTTATATATCGTATTCTTTCTCCGCTACCTGAGAGTATTTTAATATATGAATCATCTACTGCTATGATAATTTCATTTTTCCCATCATTAGTAACATCTCCAATTTCAATATCATTAATTGTTTTACTAACATCCTTTTCCCATAAAATGTTTAATTCTTGATCTTTCATCTTGATTAATTGTAATTTACCATTTTTAGTACCAACTAAAAGTCCGTGAAAGGCTTTCTTAAACTTCGGATGCTTTATAAGACCAATAGAGCAACTGGTGACCCAAGAATCATAGAATAAGGTATAAAGGGGTTTTTCAGCTAATATATTTTTATAGATTCTAAGAGTTTTATCTTCTCCACCAAATATAACTTCAATTTCTCCATCTTCGCTCAAATCGCCGGCAGTACAACAATTTATTTTTAGCTTAGCTTTTTTATGCATTAATCCAACTAAATCATTCTTATTTTCATCATATCTCAAAGCTAACATACTTCCATCCCCCGCTCCAACCAAAATCTCTTCACAGCCATCACCATCTAAATCGGTTGTAAAAGAGCAACGACACCATCCATCAAAAGTGATCTCATCAATTATATTGATATCTTTATCCATTAAATAGAGATTCCGATCGTGACCACCAAAAACTAAATACCATTTATCTTTACATTTAAGGGTTGAAAGGGTTAAAACTGCCTCGGGAGCTTGAAATACCCATTTAAGATTATATCTTTTTTTAATCATATTTTGATACGCTTTTTATTTACTTAAGTTTAAAATTTTTTGTCTGAAATGTACAAAATAAAAGAGATAATAATAATTTTAGTTTGTTTTCAGATTAAAAGAAATTCTCAGATTATTTAATAATTTTGAAAAATAAAAATAAAATAAAAAAAAAGCTAAGTAAATTAGATATTGATATATTCGTTAATAACCTACTTCTGCTTCACTTGCATGGTACTCTCCAGTTCCAGTTATTTCATAAGTTATCTCTATTTCTTGTTCAGGATCAATCTCTTCAAGGATCCATTCCAGTGTGTCTTTTCCGACTTCATCTGTAATCTCAGGTTCCATGGAAAAGTCTCCATATTCAAAGTGATCAGGAACTTTATCCATTACTACAACGTCTTTAACAGCTGTATTTCCGACATTCTTTACCCAAAGAATTATCGAATAACGACCAAGCTCTCCAATGGGCATAACTTCTTTTCCACTTCTGAGTTTTCTTCGCATATGGACTGCTTCGATAATCGGTACTTCTGGGATAAATTCTACTTCTTCTGCTGGAGGATATGTGTTTGCTAGACATGTGATTTCGGATTCAAAGGTAGCATCTCGGGGTGGGGAATCAATATGGATGGGATAAATGAACTCTAATGTGGAATCAGGTTCAAACATTCCCATTTCACTATCTTTTAGATCTAACATATTGATCTTAAATGAGTTGTCCTCAAATTCAATTGAGGCAATATCTTCATCAATTTCCTCACCGTCAAGAAGAATTTGCAATTCTCCAGACTCCGCCGGAGTATAATATTCACTAAAATCAGTCTGAATAACTTTTACCTCATTTAAAGGGGCTGAACCATTGTTTGTAATTTCCAACTTCGCCTCTACATCTTCAACTTTAAATGTCGGTACTTCCAATTTATCGTAACTAAATTCTCCAGTTATGCTTGCTATTGATAATTCAACATCAGAGATTGCCATAGTGCCTGCAACAATCGTTCGAAAGTAAGGAACTACTTTAAATCCTATCTCCCTTTTAAACCTTGGATATTCATTTGATTCAAATTCCCACTTTTTTGAGTGCCATTTAGCACGTGGTGGTATTTTTGGAATATCCTCGGGAACAATTTCTAATAACATTTGGGATTCATCGTCTAAGGATGAAACATCAGCTTTAGTAAGTTCGTAGATAAAATCTGAAGTGTTTTCAAAAACTAATTTTGCATCCCATACTCCAGGTGCTTCATCTCTTTCTATAGTATCTACATAAAAACGATTCCGACTGAACGCTTCAAACTCTTCAATATCTAATCCTTTGGCAAAAGGAGAATTTCCTTGAAATTCTATTGAAATCTCTCCTGTACTTCTGGTTTCAATCGATTCAATGGAAATCTCAGCGGTAAATTTTAATAAGATTACTCTTTCTGGTGCAAGATTCTGAATGTTCCAAACGATTTGGTCTCCAGAGATGTCAGCCTCTCCTTGAGTAGCTTTCAAGACTTGTATATGCTCGAAATCAGCAGGAAGATCCTTCGTTATTTTTATGTTTGAAGCAGATTTTTCAAATAAATTCTTTATAGCAATGGCAAATGTAACTATATTAGTTTTTCCTTTAGAGATTGCAAAAGACTCTAAGGAATACTCTTCTGTCTCATCTTCTTCTTCACCTTCTGTTTCCTCTTCGCTTAATTTTTTTTCATATCTTGAGAGTTCCCTTTCAATATCGCTAAGATTTAAAATATCATTAGCGTTAGGTTGTGTGTTAATGAATTCCTTTACTAAGAGTAAGTTTTTTGCTTTATCTTCTATTTGAAATTCCTCAACATAGGAGTTATCATCTTCATCCGTACCCAATTCTTTTATTTCTATCTCATTGGATTCTAAATCCGTAAGATCTGCATTTTCTAATAATAAATTAAGATCCCATAATCTGTTTTCACTCGAAGGATTTTCTATTCTTAATTCTCCATTGTATTCTATGGAATCGACATTAACGTCATGATCTTGTTTAACATCAACATTTTCTGTAATTTTTACTAACGCTACAATTCCTTCCATATTACCATTATCGAGTACAATCTGATCCTCGATCTCAATTTCTTCCTCGTCGGTTCTTGCAATATAAGGTGTAACGGCTCTAGTATCAACTAATTTAACCTTACCATTTTTTATATCTACTTTCTCCATATCTTCGGCAATTAATTCTTCCTCATCGACTTCAGTAGGTTCATAGACTTCTTTCTTTGGTTTTTCTTCCTCTTCTTCTTTTTTTCCAAATAAGGGCATGATTAATCAAATTTATTTTTAAGTTTAAAAATGAATTCTAATTGATTTTTAGTAAAGATTTGTTTATAAAATTTTCCTAATTTTTATTGAATTTTGAACCATTAAGCATCCAAATTTGTCCAAGCCTTTAAAAATTAGGTATAAGACAAATTACCACTACTTTAATTTAATTCAAACCGAATTTAAGCTCAAATAAGAAAATGGACGGCTCTTATTAAAACCAAATTAGAAAAAAAATAGTGATTTAAATTTTAAAGTTCATTGACTTTGGAACCCTCCTTTTGAATTATTCTTAACCCTTTGTCAATCCATTTTCTAAAAGGATCAGTTTTTTTAAAGTCATTGGATTCTTCTTTAATCTTCTTTATGTTTTTCTTCATATTCATCCCTGGAATGAAAAATCATATCTTAATTTTTAAAAATTAATTAGTGATTTTATTAATTGATTTTTCATATGAATATATTTTTGGTCTCAATGAAGATGATTAAACATTTATCCCGTGAGTTAAGATAATACTTATTCTTTAAGGATATAACAATTCAAAAATTGTCTATAAAAATAAGATAATTAAAAAAAAGATTTGTAAATAAATTTATAATCCCAGTTGGGCTTCACTGGCATGATATTCTCCACTTCCCGTGATTTCATACGAGATTTCCAACTTTTCTCCTTGTTCAAGTTCTTCAATCGTCCATTTTAGAGTATCTTCTCCGACTTCATCCGTTATTTCAGGTGTTAATTCTTCAGGTTTATATTCTCCGTATTCGAATTTCTCTGGAACCTTATCCATTAGCACCAAGTTATCGAGGGTTGTATTTCCTATATTTTCAACAGTTAATATGATCTGATAGTTTCCGAGGGTTTTAATAGGCATAACCTCTTTCGAGATACGGAACTTCCTTCTGAGATGTAGAGCTTTGAGAACTGGTACTTCTGGCCTAAATTCTAACTCTTGAGATGGAGGATATGTATTCGCTAAATACACGACTTCAGATTCAAATGTAGAATCTCTAGGAGGATTTATACTGTGAATTGGGTAGGTAAACTCCAATACAGATTCGGGTTCGAACATTCCTGTATCGGTGTCTCTCAAATCCTTGAGTTCTATCTCTAAGACTCCCTTTGATACTGAAACTGCTTCTGGAGATAACTCCACTTCTTCTCCATCCCATACTAGTTTTATTTCTTCTGCTTCAGGAGCTCCAAATTCATCATCAAAATTACTATGTTGGATTGAAACTTGATTTAGAGGGGCAGAGCCATTATTCTCTACCTTCAGTGTTGCTTCAACATCTTTCTCTTTAAATGTAGGAACCTCAACAACATCATAAGACATTTCTCCTGTAATACTTGCAACTGAGAGTTCAACATCTGTGATTCCTAAAGTTCCGTTAACAACCGTTTGAAAGTCTGGCATTACTCTAAATTCCAAGAGTCTCCTAAATCTTGGAATTTCCTTACTTTCATACTTCCACCTAGTTGAATGCCATTCTGCCTCTGCTGGTAAAAGTGGGACATCATTCGGATCTATATCTACAAATTTCACAGATTCATCATCAAGAGGATACACATCAGCATTAAAAAGTTGAACAATAAACTCAGAAGTGTTATGGAATACAAGTTTACAATCAAATACATTTGGTTCTTCGTCACGTTCAATCTTATCCACATAGAATCTGTTTCTCGTATAGGCATCGAATTTATCGATTGCAAGACCTTCAGCGAATGATGAAGCTGCTTGATAGGTTACATCGATGTTTCCCGTCTTGATTACATCCTTAGTTGAGGTGGTTATTGTACAAGTAAATATTAACAGTGCCAATTCTTCTGGCGCTAATTCTTCGATCTCCCAAACAAGTTTATCTCCTTCAACTTTTCCCTCTCCTATGGAAGTATCATTAATGGATACATCTTCAAATTCGGAAGGGATCTGTTTTTCTAGTCGTAGGTTACCAATAGGGGCTTCGAAGAAACTTTTCATACCAATAGCAAAGGTGATCTCATTTTCTTTGTCAATAGAAATAGCAAAAGACTCGAGAGAAGTATCTTCGACTGCTGTTCCGCCATCTCCCCAGAAACCACTATCCTCCTCCTCTTCTTCCAGTTCTTCGTCTTCTAATTCTTCTTCATCTGCTTCCAGTTCTTCTCCTTCTTCCTTCTCAAATTCATCTTCCTCTAATTCTTCTTCTAATTCCTCTTCCTCTTCTTCTATCTCAAGTTCTTCCTTTTCAATCTCTGATGTTTCTCCTTTTGCTTCTTCTCTTAATCGATTTAGATCGTTTTCAATATCTCTTCGGTTTAAAATATCATCAGCATCCGGTAGGGTGTTAATATATTCTTTTACGATAAGAAGATTTTTGGCTTCTCCCGTAATTTTAAAATCACGAGAATCAACATTATTATCCTCTTCTGTACCTAATTCTCTGATGTCTATTTCACTCGATTCTAAATCAGTACTTTCAATTCCTCTTAAAGAAACATCTATATCCCAGATACGATCTTTCTTTGATGGATTTTCGATATTTAATTTTCCTGCAAATCCAATAGAAGAAATATTTGCTTCATGATCTTGCTCGACGTTGACTTCTTCGATGATCTTTACTAAGGCTAGAAGTCCTTCACGATTCCCGTCTTTTAATAAGATTGACCCTTCAAGTTCTCCAGTATCCTCATCGTAGGTTTCAATTACAGGAGTGGAACTATCTCGGTCAACTAATTTTACGGTTTTATCATCCTTCTCTGTTCTCTTAAGCCCTTCCGCTTCTAATGCTTCATCTTTATCTTCAGCATCCCAACCTAACGTTTCTTTTTTTTGCTTTTTTTTTCTTGCCATTTATTTCACCGTGAATTAATAATTTAAACTTATTTATACTAAGATGATTTCTAATTGAATGTGTTTATATTGTTTATACTCACTTTAATACTTTTTTTTTAAAAACTATTATTAGTTAAAAACTTATTTTAAGAAAGCGATTTGATAAATTTGTCGATAGATCTAAATGAATAATTTAAAGAATTGAGGGCAAAAAATCGTTAAGGAAAGAAACATAAAAAACTCTCTGCTGACTAAGTCAGCCATCTCTTAATAAGCTTTTTTTATCGATCTTATGTGGACAATCTATCGATTCGTAAAAAGTACGGTGTAAACAAAGAATGAATGATGATCTATATCCAGTCCAGCAAAATCATAAAATAGAGAAGCATCATCATACGATAGAATGATAGAATTCTATATGGAACATTGTATTGGTTAAGGGAATGAGGCTTAATAAAAAAAAGATATAAAATTTGAACGCGTCTAATCATTCCAAAGTAATGAAATTATTAAGTCGTTAACATTAATTCCAGTTGGACCTGTTATAATCTCGCTAGATACTTTTTGAAAAAAACTATTTGAATCATTGTTGTATAAATATTCTCCTGTATCGATTTTTTCTTTTTTCGTAATTCTAAGTACATGGTTATCAATTAAAGCCCCCATTGCTCTGCTATTTCCTTCAATTCCATCTAGATTAACACTAATTATTAAAAAATAAGTATCAATACTTTTATTTTTTACATGGTCCAAGAAGGACAATAACATCTCTTGATTTCTCCCTCCTTTTCCCTGCCCTCTAATAGTTACCGTTAATTCCCCTGTACCTATTAATGCTATTTTATCACTCAAATTTGCTTCTTGTTCCTTGTTTTTCATATTGTATTTAATAATTTCAAAAAGAACTTTGCCATATTCACTTGCTTCCCCACTAATTGTATTTGAAAAATAATTTGTCTCATATTTCTTCTCTTTTAGAAAAGTTATTGCTCTTTTAGCTGCGGATTTGACACTTCCAATTAAATAATTATGTATATTGGTAAAGCAATCATCATTTGGTTTTGGAGTTTCCAGTGAAGGATCTTTCAATCCCCTTTCAATAATTTGCCTTGCTGGTACTGGAATTTCATTATATAGATTATATTTATAAATTATTTTGATCGCATCTTCGAAAGTTGTGAAGTCAGGCACAGTAGGACCGGAGGCTATTGCATCGAGGTTATCCCCCACAACATCAGAAATGATCAGAGATATTAGGGTTGCATTACTTGATTCATATATTTTTTTTGCTAAATTTCCGCCTTTAAAATTGGATAAGTGTTTTCTAATTGTATTTATCTCATGAATTGAAGCTCCAGAGGATAAAAGTAGGTTATTGACTCTTTTTAGATCATCCAAGCTTAATTCAGACTTAGGTAAGGGTAAAAGAGCAGATCCTCCTCCTGAGATTAAGCACACAAATAAATCATCTGGATTAGAGTTTTCAATCAAATTCATCATTTTTTTGACTCCTTCCACACCGTTTTCATTCGGGATAGGATGAGTAGCATAATTAATTGTTATTTTATTAGGCTTAAATTTTTCATTTTTTCTTTGTTTCTCTGGAATATTTATAATTCCTTCATATTTTATTTCAACACTATCTTGAATCAAGATTTCCTCCAAAATTTTTGCCATCTCTTTAGTAGCCTTTCCTCCGCCAATGAAATAGATATTCTTATATTTTTTCAAGTCATAAGCATTATTTTCAACAATTAAGGTTCCATCTTCAACCTTTATGGAGTTTTTTATAAGATTTGATGGTCTAACCGCCTCGAG
>CAZZIC010000147.1:0-10516 GCA_964653985.1 uncultured archaeon
TATTACTTTTTACTTTTATTATTCTTTTTTTGTAATTCCTTTGTTAACTTTTTTAAAACTTTATTTTCAATTTATTAATTAGTTTTTATAAAAATGTATCGGTATATTTTATAATTTTTCCCACCTAGATCCACATAGTGGTATAACTTTTTTAAGGTACAAAATAATGGATATTGAATCAATAATCGATGATAAAGTAAAGGTAGAATAACAATTCCAAGTGAAATTAGAAAACAATTGAATATTAAGTCAGGAGAGAAATTCATATTTCAAGTACAAGATAACAAGATAATATTAAGGAAATCTATATCGGTGGAGGAATTTATAAAAAAATCAAAAAAATTTAGCGAAAAATTTAAAGAAGTACCCGAAGAAATGATGGAATTTGAAAAACTTTTTGATTAACTTATGATTGCAATAGATTCCCAAATTTGAATTTATTACTGGTATTCGAAAGCAAAAGAAGATTCTAATGTTAAAAATTGGATCGAGGGTTCTAATAAAAACCTGATAGGTTTAATGAAATTGAATTTAAAACTACGCTAATGGAATTATAGTTTTGAGTATGAAGTCTAACAAACAGCTGATATTTATTTTAAAGTAATTCCATTCCTATTAATCTAAATCTGTTTTATAGTTATTTTTGGACTATAATTATTAAAAGAATAGGTTTTTAATTTTGAATCTATCTTTTTCATTGACATTTGAGTCTAAGACCGATATGTCCCTTCATACATAACTATAAATATGATTTTTAATATTTCTATCTACTAAATTTGAACTCAAAAATTATAATTTAAGAGAATTTGAATTATGACAAGCAGCTTATTAAACAGTTTAAAAGAACACAAGAAAGCTCTTTTATTAATAGCTATAATTTTAACCGCTGGAATTAGTGGAATCTTTATTTTTATGGAAATCTCCAGATCTCAAAGAAGATTAATTTTGGCAACAACAACATCCACTTACGATTCTGGACTACTGGATTATCTGTTACCGGTATTTGAAGAGGACACGGGGATAAACGTTGAAATCTTATCAGTAGGAACGGGTCAAGCATTAGAGATCGGGAGAAACGGAGATGCTGATGTTTTATTAGTACATTCCCGTTCACATGAAGATGCTTTTGTCAATAATAGCCATGGCGTCCATAGGACATGTGTTATGTATAACGATTTCATAATAGTTGGCCCTTCTTCTGATCCTGCAAATATTGAAGGTAAAGACGTTAAAACAGCTATGAAAAATCTAAAGGATGCTGGTGAACAAGGAGAAGTCAAATTTTATTCAAGAGGAGATGGTTCTGGAACTCATTCGAAAGAGTTAAGTTTATGGGACTCAATAGATTTTACTCCTGATCCTTCAATTACTCCTGATTCAAATTGGTATTTTGAAACGGGTGAAGGAATGGGTACAACTTTAACGATAACTAACCAAGAAAAAGCCTACACTTTAGTTGACCGCGGTACTTGGCTCTTTTCCAAGGAGAATGTTGATCTAGCCTTATTGGTTGAGGGAGAAGAAATTCTATTAAATCCATACGGGGCAATTTTGATCAACCCAGAACAACATCCACATGTGAAGTATCAGAATGCTCATAAATTTATTTCTTTTCTCGTTTCAGAAAAAGGTCAAGATCTAATTGGAGCATATACGATTAATGATGAAATACTATTCAAACCAGCCTTCGGGATTTGCAATGAAACACATAGTTGTCCGACAACCGCTGAAGAGGTAGCTTACTGGAGCCAGTTTAATGGCGGCTACAAAGGACCTTCGACTGCTAAAGTATCTGCTTAGCAATTAAATGTTTATACTTAGAAAAGATCGGATTTTAAAATTGGAAATATCATATAATTTTTATTTTTTTTAATATTAAAGACATTAAATAGGTGATCTATTTATGGGAAACGAAATAATTAATGGAATAATTCAAGCAATCATTTTAATATTTACATTAGATAAGGAAGTCTGGGCTATAATTGGTTTGTCAATAAGAGTTTCGGGAACTGCAATTTTCATTGCGGCACTTATCGGTCTTCCCATTGGATCATATATTAGTTTAAGAAACTTTAAAGGAAAGAAAATTTTCACTAATATAATTAATACCTTTATGGGATTCCCCCCTGTGGTAATGGGGCTCTTTATCTTTTTAATACTTTCTAGAAGCGGTCCATTAGGGTCCCTTGGATTGCTTTACACCGCCACAGCTATGATTATTGCTCAATTATTTTTAGCAATCCCCATTATAATTGGGACCTCTAAAGCAGCTATAGAAAGTGTAGATCCTGCTTTGAAGGAAACTCTGATAGCGATGGGTTCAAATGAAACACAGCTTTGGTGGGAATTGATCAAGGAGTCAAAAAAATCAATCATCGCGGGTATTTTAGTTGCATTTGGACAAGCAATTTCAGAAGTTGGAGCGGTTATTATTGTTGGAGGAAATATACGTTGGCATACGAGAACATTCACTACCGCAATTGTATTGCAAACTCGAATGGGAGAATTTGGAAAAGCTCTCGCTTTAGGTTTTATTTTAATTAGTCTTACATTTATTCTTAACTATATTTTAACTCATCTTCAAGAAAAAAGGTGAATTATATGGTAATAATTGAAAATAAAGGAATTACTAAAACTTTCAAAAGAGAAGATGATTCTTATCAAAAAGTATTAGACGATATTAATTTTAAGGTTAAGGAGGGGGAATGTTTTACAATTATTGGACCAAATGGGAGTGGAAAAACGACTCTACTCAAGATTATGAGTCTATTAGAACCTCCCACAGATGGAAGAGTTATTTTCAATCAAAAGGATATTACGAGCTTGACTAAGAAGGAGAAAGTTGAAATAAGAAGGAGTTTTTCTTTTGTGAGGCAAAAACCAGTCGTTTTAAATGCTTCGGTATATGATAACATTGCTTATGGACTCAAAGTGAGAGAGCTCGATTCTCAATTAATTGAGCATAAAGTAAATAAAATGATTAAAACAATTGAACTTAATAGCATGGAAAATAAAAATGCTCGCTCCCTATCAGGAGGAGAAATGCAACGAGTTGCCATTGCTATGAATTTTGTTTTAGATCCTGACATATATTTCCTTGATGAAGTTTCAGCAAACTTAGATCCAAAAAATATTCTCTTGTTAGAACAATTCATTAATAAAATTAAACGAAAGAAAAAGACGATTATTATGAGTACACATGATAGGATGGAAGCAATAAAGTTTGCTGATAGAATTGCTGTTCTTAATAATGGAACTATCTCTCAAATTGGGAGTGTAAATGATATTTTTACATCTCCGAAGAACGAATATGCTGCGGTCTTTGTTGGATATGAAAATGTTTTTACGGGAATCGCTAAACCAGATAACGAATCGGGATTAAATAGTATAAAGATCAATGATATGATAATTACAGCAACTAGTGAAGCAGAAGGATTTGTTAAAGTTTGTATAAGACCTGAAAGTATTGGGATTATGAAAAAACCACCCACTAAAGTTAGTTATCAAAATACATTTAAGGGGAAAGTAGAGGAAGTAAGAGATTTAGGGAATGTTTGCCATATCATAGTTAATTGTTCTTCTGAAAGGTTTCTTGTTACCATCACAAAAGATTCTTTACATGATTTAAGACTAGAACAAGGAACTCAGGTTTATATCAATTTTAAAGCTACAGATATCAAAATCTTATAGTAAGATTTTATTTTCTAAATTCAAATCAGACTTTATTAGCATGATTATAATAAACCATTTATTTAATCCTAGAAGTAGATCATTCTTCGGAATTTAATAAAATATAATCTCTATTATCAAAATACAAATTTTTTAATTACAACAAATTTTTTAAAAGACGATATGTTTGGTAAATTAGAACGAAAAAAATGGGGTATCACCATTTATGATAGATATTTCTCGAAAAGAGATTATAGAGAGAATAGCCAGAGCATCAGGAAAAATATACTTAAGCCGGAAAACGATTGAAAGGATTGAAAACAAAAATATTAAAAAAGGTGATCCTTTCACAATCGCAGAAATAGCTGGTGCATTAGGTGTAAAAAAAGTCCCTGAATTAATGCCACTCTGTCATCCAATCCCGATTGAAAATATTGATTTTGATTTTGAAATTCATGAAGGATATGTGAAAGTGGTATGTAGCGTGAAAAGTCGTGCTAAAACAGGCGTTGAAATGGAGGCATTAACGGGTGTTAATGTAGCACTCTTAAACATTTGGGATGTCGTGAAAATGTATGAAAAAAATGAGAAGGGACAGTATCCTGATACCCAAATATCAGAAATTAAGGTAGAAAAAAAAGTTAAAAAAGTAAACCTTTAAAAAATGAAAGATAAATGTAATCGAGAAATTAAACATATCCGATTTTCTGTAACCTCGAGTTGTGGATATGACTGCATTTATTGTGATAAAGAGGGATTTAAACCTCAAAAAAAGGAATTATCTGTTAAAGAGATTAAGAAATTATGTCGACTCTTAGCGGAGATTCTTAATGTGACCCGTATTAAATTCACTGGTGGAGAACCATTATGTCGTAAAGAGATAATAGAAATCATTAGAGAAGTAAAAAGTTTAAATCTTTATGATGATATTTCGATGACGACAAATGGATATCGATTATACGAAATGGCAGAGGATCTCGTCGATGCTGGGTTAGATCGGATTAATGTATCTCTATGTTCATTAAATCCAGAGACATATCAAAAGATTACTGGAACTAATTCCTTACAGAAAGTTTTGAAAGGGTTAAGGAAAGCAAAAGAGGTTGGTTTAGATCCAATAAAATTGAATTTCGTATTACTTAAGGGATTAAATGATAATGAACTTGATAATATGATTCAATTTTCCGCCAAGACAGGCTTTGCCTTACAGTTAATTGAATTACATAAAAAATCAGATGCTGTTGGCCAAGAAAAGGAATTCTATGATAAATATCATCTGGATAGCCGAGGAATAATTGATAATTTAGAATTAAATGCAGAAAAGGTTAAAATCAGAGGGATGATGCAAAATCGGAAGGTATTTACTATGAAAAACGGAGCGATAATAGAAACAATAGCACCAAGCCATGAATTTTGCATGGGATGTACCAAATTACGTGTTGGATGCGATGGAAATCTTTTCGGTTGTTTGTTTAGATCCGACCTAGGAAAAAATCTTAAGAAAGAACTCAATCAAACTCAACCTCTTTCTGAATATGAAAGAATTGTAAAGCAAGTTGTAAACTCAAGAGAACCCTATTATTAGCCAAGTAAAAAATGTAGAAGAACATGACAATAGAAGTACTATATTTTGCGGAATTTAAAGATATTACTAGAAAAAGCAAAGAAGAGTTTGAAATAGAAGGAAAAACGGTAGGAAATTTAGTTTCATTACTTTTGAAGGAATATCCCCGATTAAAAGACGTATTATGGGACGAAAAAAATCAAGAAATTCATTCCAATATTTCTGTTGTCATTAATAAGAATCCAATTCATAAAAAAGACCCCTATTCTGTAAAGTTATCAGATGGAGATACAGTTGCATTTCTATTACCTGTTTCAGGTGGTTGATAAAAAATGAAGGAAAAAAGTTTAGATATTGAATCTGGAATTTATAGAAAGGGAACCCTTTCTTTAGAGGATGTTTATCAAGCAATAAAAAGCAGTAAAAAAATTGAAAAAGTAGGATCGATTTTCTCATTTTCTGGAATTGTTAGGAACTCTTCTTTAGAAGGAAAAAGTGTAAAAGCAATGGAAATTGATGCGTATGAAGATCTAGCCAATGAATCTATTCATAAAATTTGTTCCGAAATCGAGTCGAGAAAGGGGATTATGGACATTAAAATAATCCATTTTGAGGGATTCTTCAATATTTCTGAAGATTTAGTTTACGTGGTCATCGCTTCGTCCCATCGTCAAGAGGGAATTCAAGCATTAAGAGATGCGATTGAAATGTATAAGAAAAAGGTAAGTGTTTGGAAAAAAGAGATTTTTACTAATGGTACTTCAAGATGGATTCATTGAGAATTTTTATTCTTTATTTTAACTTTGAGACGCTTTATTTCTTTTTCTATTAGGAATATTATTGATTAAATGACAGAGAAAGCTAACGAATTTTTATTTCTCTTTTAATTTCTTTTTAAGATTTTCTACTTTTTTTGCCATTTCCTTGCGTAATTTTCTCTCTTTTTGCAATTGGCTTTTATATCTTTGTTTTTCTCGTTCTAGAGCTTTTTTTTCCCTTTTTATTGTTTTTAATTTACGCTCTAAATCCACAACCTTTATGATATTTTCTACGCCTAATAATTCCTCTTTTTTTTCGTCCAGTTTGCTTTCTTTGGCTAATTTCTTGGTAAAATCCTCAGTCCCCATTCTAATCTCATCAACTAACTTATTTATTGGTATTTCTATTGTGCTTTTTGAAAGCTTAATTATTACTGATAATAAATAGACCTTCTATCTTTTATAATTTTGTGTCCTACCTTAGATCTCACTTGAAGTAAAAAACAAAAATATAATTTATCACTATTAGAAAAGGTTACCTTTCCTTTCTTTAATTCGTTTCTGAGATATTTCAATTAACTTGTATGGATTTTTAATTCAATAATTTCAAAATCTTTTTTATCAGTAGGCACCTTTAAATCAAAATAACGCCCTCCTTTTTTTCTAAATTCTTTATTGAATTTTCCCTTTCCTTTAAACAATTTATCGTTAATAAAGGCCAATACTAAATCATGTTGAGTGGTATAACGTTTAGCTGGAATATTAATCAATTTCTCAATTAGTTCATTAATATCTTCTGACCAAAAAGCGTGAATTTGAAAACGATTGTAATTTTTGTTAAAATCCATTATAATTACTTACATTTGAAAAAATAAAAACTTCCTCAGATTTTAAAAAGTCTTTCATAACTAAATAAAGCATTTTAATAATGAATCCCTCTAGATCTTTTTCTTCTTTTTGGTAGAACTTTTAACCTTGCCCTTCTGATCACTTAAAATTATTAATATAAAATTTAAATTTTAATTTCAATATTGTAAGTTAACAAATTTATTATAAACTATGAAATTCCTAAAAACTATCTCAGTTGAACGTTTTAAGAAGCTCTTACAGGAACTTCCTAAGCTCCCTCTAATGGAAGAAAAACTTCCCCTTGGGAAAAGTTTTAATAGAGTAATTTCCCAAGATATTAAAAGTCCAATAAATGTTCCTCATTTTCGAAAATCGCGAATGGACGGATATGCGGTCATTGCGAAGGATTCCTTCGGAGCTGAAGAGACAAATCCTATCTCATTAGAATTAATAGAGATAATTGAAGCGGGGGATAAACCTAAGAAACCTTTAAAATCAGGTCAATGTTCATATGTTGCTACAGGAGCTGCAATACCTCAGAATGCGAATGCGGTTGTGATGGTCGAATTTTCTGAAGTAAATGAAGATCAAGTAGAAATAACAAAAGCAGTCACTCCGAATACTCATATTGTCGAAATTGGTTTAGATGTACGGGAAGGCGAGGTTGTTGTTGAAAAAGAAACGAGAATTAATTTACCGACCATGGGTATTTTAGCATCTTGCGGATTAAGTGTAATCCCTGTATTTAAGAAACCTAAGATCGGACTTATTAGTACAGGAAATGAATTAGTCTCTCACGCGGTTAAGGAATTGGAAATTGGCAAAATTTATGACGTTAATTCTATTGTCTTAAAGAGAGCAATTCAAAATACTGGTTCTGAAGTGAATTATTTAGGAATTGTGAGAGATAATTTTGATGAATTGAAAGCTCGAATTGATAAAGGTATCAATGAAAGTGATGTTTTAATTCTTTCGGGAGGGACCTCGAAAGGAGAGGGTGATCTAGGTCCTAAAGTATTAGAGACTTTTGATAATATAGAGCTGCAAGTGCACGGAGTAAAAATTAAGCCGGGAAAACCAATAATTTTTGCTAAATTGGAAGATAAACTGATTTTCATTTTACCGGGATATCCCACCTCTGCATTGAGTTGTTTCTATGTATTTTTAGATGATTTTTTTAGAAGATTATCAGGATATCCCTCAAGATTTAAGACTTCACAATTAGTAGAAGTGGGTGAGAGAATATATAGTTCAATAGGAAGACATCACTTCAAACCAGTGAAAATTAAAAAAATTGATGGAACACAAAAAATCTATCCAATTAAAACGGGGTCAGAAGCCATTAGCACTCTTTTCTATGCCGACGGATACATCGAAATTGAGGAACTTGAAGAGATAGTTGAGAAAGGAGATAAGAAATATTTTCATAGTTTTTAGATGTTTAAATTTCGAATGTTATTATTAAAATTCAAGGAACTATAATAATTAGAATTAGAATAAAACTTGATTAAGGATTAATATGAAAGTACATGAAGAACATAAAGCTATGGCGGAACAAGATGTTAACATCGCACTAATTGTAGTGAGTACAACACGTTATAATGAATTGATGGAAGGAAAAGGTACAACAGATAAAACCGTTTCTCTAGTAGAGGAATTACTTGCTCCCTTTCCAAATCTCCTTTTAGAACTCGCAGAGATTATTCCTGATGATGGGGGCAAGATAAAAGATATGCTTCGGGTAACCCAAACTGAGAAAATCGATTGTGTCGTGTTCTCGGGAGGGACAGGTTTAACTCCCAAGGACTTTACCTATGATACGATACAACCCTTGCTCGAGAAAGAAATTATGGGCTTTGGAGAATTATTTCGATATCTTTCTTATGAAGAAATAGGTTCTTCCGCTATGTTATCCAGAGCAACTGCCGGAAAAATTGATAGAAGAGCAATTTTTCTTTTACCAGGCTCTCCAAATGCTGTGAAATTGGCATTCAATAAATTGATTTTACCCGAGTTAACTCACGTAATCTCCATGATCAGAAAAGAGGAATAATACAATGGAACGTTTGAGAAAAATAGGCTTTTCAAAACTGAGTTCGCTAGAAGATACACTCGGAAAACTATTTAAAAGAGTTGAATCACTTCCTAATGAGAAAAGTGAAACAAAATTTGCTCTTAATAGGATTCTAGGAGAAGATGTAGTAAGCGAAATGAATGTTCCACATTTTGATCGTTCTGCTATGGATGGATATGCCATAATCGCCGAAGATTCATTTGGAGCGTCTCCGAAAAATCCAAAGAAAGTAAAAAAAGTCGGAAAAATTGAGATTGGAGAAGCTAAGGATATGAAATTAAAAAAAGGAGAAGCAATTCGCATCTCGACTGGAGCTGCAATTCCCGAGGGAGCAGATGCTGTAGTAAAGATAGAAGATACGGAGATAGAAGGAAATACTGTAACCCTTTATTCTTCTGTTGCTCCAGGTAAAAATGTTTCTAAAAAAGGAGAAGATATTAAACAAGGAGAAAAAATCCTAAAAAGAGGTATTGAGTTAAAACCCGAACATCTTGCCTTGTTGACTTCGCTTGGTATCGATAAAATTTCCGTACGGATACAGCCGAGTTTAAGTGTTTTTTCTACAGGAGATGAATTAGTAGAATTAGGGGAACAATTGGGTAAAAATCAGATATATAATTCAAACACTCCAATGATTGCTAATTTAGTTAAATTGTACGGAGGAATAGTTGTTCGGGAAGATACCTTAAAGGATAATAAGGATTTAATTACGCAAGAGCTTTATAAGTCTTTGGAAATCTCAGATATCGTTGTTTTTACAGGGGGAACTTCTGTAGGCACGAAAGATTTTTTACCGGAAATTATGAACGAAGAAGGGGAGGTTTTAGTCCATGGAATTGCAATGAGACCTGGAGCACCAGTTTTAATCAGCTTTTTGAAAGGAAAAGTAGTATTCTGTCTTCCAGGCACTCCTGTCGCTGCATATGTTAACTTCCTTAGGATAGTTGGCCCAACACTCAGAAAAATGATGAAATGTCAAAATATTGACCCAAGGGCGGAAATCTCAGCTCTCCTTAGTAAGGATGTTCCCGTATCGAATTTAGGATATGTTCATTATTTACGAGTAAAACTAAAAAAGGAAGGAAGTGATTATATGGCACATCCCGTTAGATTAAAAGGCTCCGGAGTAATCAGTTCTTTGACGGAAGCTGATGGGATCGTAGAAATTCCTCCCTCTGAAGAAGGTTTATTTAAAGGCGATAGAGTGTTTGTCAAATTATTTCCTAAGTGATATACCCTTTTTATTCAATAAATATAAAAAAGTTTTAAAAAAAATATTTAGAAATTTCAGCTCTAATGTTCTTTTCCAACCATAACACTCGTGGCTTTGATTATAGCAAAAACTTCACTCCCTTCTTGGAGGTTTAATTCTTGAGCAGATTTTTTAGTAATCACTGCAGCCACTTCTTGCCCTCCAGAAAGTTCAATGACAACTTCCACAGTCACTGGTCCCATTAGAATCGACTTTACTACACCATGTAATTTATTACGCGCACTCGTTTTAGGCATATTTAAAGTGAGAACATGCTATTATTTAAACTCAATCATTATTAGTTATAGAGAATGCTCCTATCCTTGTTTTTCACAAAGAAATTCCAAATT
>CAZZIC010000148.1:0-10483 GCA_964653985.1 uncultured archaeon
AAGATTAGATAAAATTAGTTTTTCTTTTAGGGAAATATTATGAATATTGACAAATTCTTTGCAGAATATATAACGACTTCTATGGGGTGTACGGAGCCAGCAGCTATAGGACTTTCTACTGCTATAGGAATTAACATCTTAAAAAATGTTTTCCCTTCATGGATTAATAAAGAAGAAATAAATAGCCCACAACTTCAAGAAAATTTAAGAGATGTTAACTCCCTTTCAAAATTAAATCTTTACCTTGATAAGGATTTGTATAGGAATGCCCTCAAAGTTGTTATCCCAAACACCGGTGGAATAATGGGTTGCGATTATGCGGCGTCTATGGGATTGTTTTGTGATCCCGAGAATAAATTGGAATTATTTAAGGATTTAACTGAAGAGCAAGTTAATCTGGGTAAAAAATTAGTTGATCAAGGAAAGATTAATATCATTCCTAATTATGAATGGAACGATCTTCATATTGAAGCTGAAATTTACATAAATAATCACAAAATTCGTGTTCATATTACAGGAGACCATTCAAACGTTTCTTATATTGAGATTGATGGGGAAATTTTATATGAAAGAAAATTTATTCAAAAATCAACACCGTATTTAGATCAACTGATTAAGTTAAATCTCTATGATTTCCTTTCAATAGTCAGAGATTTACCTGATAAATCTAAAAGTATACTTGAAAATGCAATAGAAACAAACTATAAGGTCTATGAACAAGCAAGTCAAGAATTTGGAAAAAATAATCAAAAAAGCATAGGATTATCAATTCAAGAACTTACACGTAAGGGGTATCTTCCATCAAATTATATTAATTCTGCCAAGATCAAAGTTGCGACCGCAGTTGAGGGAAGAATGGCGGGGTTTCCGTTAAAAATAATGACTTGTGCGAACTCAGGAAATATGGGTTTAATAAGTTCAATTCCATTTATTGAAATCTCCAAACGATTTCCAAAAGAACGAGATAAACTAATTAAAGCAGTCGGTCTTACCCACTTATTAGCTAATTTTGTTAGTAAATATTCTGGGAGTCTTTCTGCTCTTTGCGGTTGTATAATTAAAGCAGGTATTGGATTAAGTGCTGGAATAACTTATTACCTTTTAGATGCCAATCAATCTGAAGATCTTCAAGTTAAAGCAATTAGTCGGGCAATAAATAATATGATCGGAAATATTACGGGTATCATTTGTGATGGAGCCAATAAAACATGTGCTCTAAAATCGATAACAGCGGTTGATTCTGCAGTTTTTAGCTCCTTTTTAGCTCTTAACAATCAAGAAGACTTTTCCTCCCTTGGAATTGTAAATAAAGACCCTTTAATCAGTATCAAGAATATCGGGAAAATTTCCAAATCTATGAAATCTACCGATGAATTAATCATTAAAGATATTTTAGATACAAATGAACAATAACTTCCTAAATAAGGGATTTTATGAATACTGCTTTACCAAATACCCATTTAAGAGACGGAGATGTAGGAAAACGCACCTTACTTGTGGGTGGAGAGAATTGGAGGGATATACTTAGAATATTAGAACCTTTGGTTTCTTTAAAACCAATAGTTAGTAATAAAGGATTTTATTCATTTGATTGTCAAACTAAAAGTGAGAAAAGAAACTTTACACTATGCATTACGGGAATTGGTTCATCTAATACCGAAATTGCCGTAAATGAACTAGCAAAATGTGGAACAAAAATCTTTCTTCGGGCTGGAACCAGTGGGTCATTAAGAAAAGATCTTAAATTAGAAAGTGTCGTAATAACCTCGGAAGCCTTACGATTTGATGGAGTAAGTGATTTATATACTAAAAGGGATTTTAACCCCACTGCAGATGACTCCATTAGAAAAGCGATGATTCAATCTGCGAATAATCAAAGAATTGATTATATAGTAGGCAAAACATTAACAACTTCTTCTTTTTATGCAATAGGAGGAAATCTAAAGGATGGAAAATTACAATATAATGGATATAGTCCTTCTCAAAATTATAAACCTGCGATATTTAATGAGTTTTTTGAGCTTCTTTCTTCAGAAGTTGCGATTAATATTGAAATGGAAGCTGCTACACTTTTAAGCCTCTGTAATATTTTCAATCTCAAAGCAGGCGTTGTATGCGGGCTTTCCAATTATATTCCTTGGAGTCCCGGGGAACAGACAGCACATACCTATAAAAGTCTAAAAAATGCTCTTAAAGTAGCCATAAGAACAATGGAAATAATATAAGAAAAATAAAATGATATAAGAATCAAATAAAAGAAAAAGGAGTGAGAACTCGATCTATTATTCTTTCTCTACCTTCACATTAATTAGATTATAGTCTCTGTTACCTAATCCTGCTTTTTCCGCTGCTTCTAACTGTTTCTTCCATTGAAGATTTTTCTTACCTTCTCTGTTTAAGGTCATTTCTCCACTTTCTTGATCAAAGTGAGGTAGGTAAGAGAACCAATCATATGATCCTTCTTTAGGAATACCGCTAACTTGTCCAAGAACAGAATGAGGGTTAAGTTCCGATTGATGAGCAAGGTCTATACATGCTTGGTCGATGGCTACTGGATCTCGTGAAACAAGCACTCCAATATCGGTTATAAATGGTATATCTGTACCTCCAGAACAATCACATTGATAGGTTATATCTATAGCATAATTTATATACCAAATTTTGTCTTTTCCAAAATAATCTACAACTCCCTTGGCATTATCAACCATTTGACCTAAAAATTGCTCGGGTGTGGATGTTCCTATATCTATGACTTCATTCTTACAAACGGACCTACACATATAGCAATATCGACATTGTTCTTCATCAAACTCTAATTTTTTTCCCTCATTTCTCATCAAAGCATCTGTTGGGCATATTTCTACACATCTCTCGCAATCATCTTCACATTTTTCAAAATCAAACTCGAATTTTTTGCTTGTATGTGCTTGAGTTTTACCTCCCTTTGCCACGCAGCCAATCCCTAGATTTTTAATAGCCCCGCCAAATCCTGCACCGGAATGTCCTTTAAAGTGGCTTGCCATAATCATTTGATCAAATTCTCTTAACCTACCAGCGACCAAAATATCATTAAAATATTCTCCATCGATTTTTTGAATTTCATAATCAATACCATCTGCCCCATCTAACATGAGTAATGGAGCTCCCATAGTTTCGGGGGTAAAGCCATGTTTTAAAGCAACTTCTAGGTACTCCTCTTCATTTGCTCGCCCTCCATATTCCCCAGCAGCGCCCGGAACGCCCCAGCCACATGACTCGGCTACTGATGGATAAGCATTTAACTCCTTAACATAATCACATAAAAATCGTATATATGAGGGGCGTATATATCGAGTATTTTCCAAAGCTCCAAAATGTGTTTTAATTACCACGTTATCTGAAGAAGTAATTGTTTCTTCAAAACCAGCTTTTTTCAACCCCAAGATAGCTTTAAACTTAGACATACTCTGTTTATGTGAATGAGTTCTCGCCGTAAAGTAATATACCTCTGATTTCACTTTTAATCACTTATTTTGTTTTAGAAATCACTTATTTTAAATATTTTAGTTAAAAAATATATGCTTTTTTATTTTATTATCTTCTTAATTTATTTTCATAATTTTTACTTTAAACTTAATTTTCTTCCAAAACTTTAGTTACTAACCATTCTTTTTTAGGAAAGTCAAATAACCAATGGGCTTTGCTTAAAGTACTATAACCAAGAATCATATCCATTGGAGTGTCAGTTTGGTCTTTAATGTGAGAAAAATCTACAGCCGCACACATATGTGATGGAAATTGTTTATCTCCAATTATTGGAGTTTTCATTTGGTAAATTGGAGTTTCTATTTGGGTTCCAGAGGAGTCTGTGCCTTTGGATTTTCCTCTCTTTTCGAAAAAGTTTAGATTATTATCTATGAAATCTGTGTCTACAATTGAAATCCCCGCACCAGTATCCCAAACTGCCTTAATCTTTACATTACCCAATTGTACATCTACATAAGGATGAAACTTTTTTCCTAGATATAATTTTAGCTTTTTCTGATTGATATTGAATTCATTAGTTTTACCTAATAAAACTTTTCGTAGACTAAATTGGAAAAGACAACAATAATCTTTTAGTAGATCCATGCCCACTACGTTTTTAACATTTTTACGTTTTTTTGATTCTCTCATAAGGGTAAAATCTTTTTTTATGATGTTTTCTATTCTAAATTCTGGAATTATAATCAAATCCCCTTGAAATCTATTAAAAACGCCGGAAGAATTGTACTTTTCATTACTTTCAAATTTGGATGTAAAATTATCATATTGAATGGTAGATATTGCAGCGCCTGAATCAAGAAGAAATTTATATTTCTTTCCAGCAACAAATCCTTCCAAATAAACTTCTGCAGCTTCTTTATCTTCTTTATCTTGTATAATATTTAATTTTAAGATCTTCAATTCTTTATTTAGTTTTGAGATTTTTGATTATTTTTATTTAACATATATTTATCTATTAAGAAAAGACTTTCTTTCTTCTAATTCCAATAATTATTTTAGGATTTTTTCATTATATTAAGTGTAGAAAAAAGAATGATAAAAGGTGAATAAGTTTGGCTCGTTGTCCTGAATGTGCCGGTAAAATGAAGTTCAATCATATGACCAAGAATATGGTCTGTACTTCTTGTGGATTATCTCTGACAAGAAATGAATTAGATTCATATTGGAAAAAAATTAAGAACGATAATTATCAAGATTTGGATGAATCAGAGAAAAGGAAAAAGAGAAGACAAGATTGGCTTAAATGGCATGCAAAAAGTAAAGAAGAACGGGAGAATTATTAGGACTTCTCTCAAAAATGTTAGAAAATAAATGTACTTACTATCTTAATTCTAATAAGAGAGAGTTCTCTTTTTAGTCAGCTTATTGTATTAATATTGTCGTTAATGTTTTAAGAGCATAAACTTCTTCTATTATTCTATCACGAGTATTTGAAAACCCTTTTTCATGTTTTCTTTTCTTAAATATCCATTTTTCAAGAATTGAATTTTTCAGAGATACTAAATCTTTCATTCTAACAAAAGATTAAAAATGTATTAAATAACGACTAGAGAATTTAAATTGGAAAGTTATTAAGAAAACTTTTTTGAAAATAATTCGTCCAAATATTCAACCAATTTTTTAGCGGGTATATCAAGTAGGGTAATTTCTAAATGCCTTCCTCGTTTTTCTTCATCTATTCTCACGGTTCTTGAAGCAATCACTTTTAACTGAGTAAGCTGACGTATATATTTACGAAAAGACATCTTTACATGTGCCTTAACACCATACGTTTCGCAAGTAATTTTATATTCTTCATAGGCATCATCAACGAGGGTATAAGCCTCATCCAAGTTTAAGAGAGATTGAGTGATCCCGTAGAGAGCAAGTAACTCTTGATCTTTAAGTTTATCGACAATGTTCCCTCTAAAAGTTGGGTATACTTCATTTGATGCTTCTCTCACAATATCCGCGGAGATTCTACTTAATCCTTCTTTATCGGCGTACAATCCGCTCTTTCTTAAAATCTCGATTCCATGACGCATATTTTTATGTTCTACTACAATCTGAGCAATCATTTCTGTAAGATCATCTGAAATAACATTTTCTTTGAATGCTATTTCGCTTCGATAATCTAAGATTTTTTTTGCTTCCTCAAAATTATACGGTTCTAATCTTATTTTTTGATTTAATCTGCTTAATATTCTCTCAGTTTCTATGGTAAGCCAATCTTTTGTTCGAGAAATGACCAATAGAGATAATTTTGCATTTTGGTGCCCAAAAGATTCCGCAATATCTAAGAAAGCAAGTACCTCACTTGATTTTAGTAAATGTATTTCATCGATAATTAATAGCATATACCCTTGATCTCGTATTAGTTTGCTAAGAATAAGCTTTAACGCCTCATCATCCGAGTATCCTCTTCCGGAACCATGGGTATATTTTGCTAATAATTCACGAATAATTTTGCTCTTAGATCTAAAATTAATACAGTTATAATATTCTACAAAGATCTTAACATCATTTTCTAAAGCAATAGTTTTAAAGTTTTTCCCAAAATATCGTGAGGTAACAGTCTTCCCTACGCCACCTTCTCCCAACATCGCGACATTTATAGAGGGTTGTTCTTCTTCATCAACAATCCTCCGGAAGTTTACGATAAGTTCTTTAATAATGTCGTCTCTGCAAAGTAATTTTTCTGGGACATAGCTTAAATCGAGTGAACTAGCTTGCCTAAACACAGATTGGGTTTGAAACTGTGCTCTAAACTCATCCTCATCCATATAAATCGCACTTTATTTTTTAGATCTATAAATTAATATACACATTTTATTGTATAAAGTTTTAGTATTAAAAATTAAATTCATAATTTTCAATAAAAGCATGCTCCTTTAGAGTTAAAAGAAAGATTTGGGAGATTTATGAATAGTTTATTAAGATCTTAAGCATATTTAAAAAAAAGAAAGAAGTAAGAACTTTATAAATCAATTTGTTGTTTCTTGAGCGATAATTAATGGAATTATCCCAGTTGCTATGATTATGGCTGAGATGACAAATAATATAGGTGTTGGATAGTATCCAGGAATGAATCCCAGATCTGTCTCAAGTGTGAAGAATATTCCGAAAGTTTCCGCGATATATCCCCCGATCAAGGACCCAATGACCATCCCAATCAAGATGTTAAATAATAAATAAAAACCATGGAATTGTCCTCGCTTATCTTCGGGATAAAGATCTTTTAACCATGTTCTTGTTGAAATGTTATAAGCAAGTAGGCCAAATATCCAACCAGTTGCTGTCATAGCTAGAAAAATGAAATCAGAAGATACAGCAAACAAGAGCAATGATACAACTTCAATTACAATAGCAACCAGCCCTATTTTTTTTCTCCCTGCTTTATCCACCAGTTTTCCCATAGGATAAGCTAATAGAATAGATATAACAAAAGCAATAAATACAATGAGAGACGCAGTACCAACATCAATTCCCAGATAATGTTCGACATATATCAAGATAAATGGAAAAAAGCAATAGAAACCAATACCCCATAACCCTACACTCAATAAAATCAAAAAAAGGTCTCTATTTTCTTTTAAGGTTTTCACGGAGAACATATTTCTTATTGTCTCCCAGTATCCTAATTCATTTGGCTTTAAGTTTTCAGGTTCGGGTGTTAATATCGCTCCTGGAATTCCCAATATTCCCGTTATAGCTGCTATAATAAAGAAATAAAGGTAAAAATCTACTGCTTCAATCAATAACCCAGAAATTCCGTAAATGACTAATAGTGCAAGAAAGAACATTATTTCCTTAATCGCTCCTATTTTTCCTCTATTTTCAAGAGTTGTTATATCTGTCACATACGCATTTAGTGTAGCGTCAGTTGTTGTTGCTCCAAAGAAGGTCATAATGGAATCAAAAAGTATTGCCATAAAGACCGCAAAAATTACTGAGAACTTAAAAAATGCAGAAATCGGAAAAAGCGCCGTTGTTATGGTAAAAAAAACCATTCCAATTATCAGAAAAATTCTTCTTTTTCCTTTCGAATCACTTAAAGCTCCCATGAGGATAGTTGTTAGTGTAGAGACAACCGCCGTTATAGATACCAGTAATGAAACATAGAATGGAACAGGAGCAATTTTATTATAAATAAACAAGTTGAAATACTGATTTTCAACAGCCCAAGCAATTTCTCCGGCAAAACTTACTAGTATGATTGATACCAATGTTCTTTTTGATATTTTATCACTTTTTGACAAATAAATCCCCAATTTTAGATTTAAAATAATTTTATTATAAATTCAACTTCATTAAATAAATACCTTTATACTTCTAAGATATTCTTCAAAACCTAAAAAAAGCGAATACAACGAATCATCAATCATAAATACTGAAAGAGGATATGTTTTTGGAAAAGGAAATGTTTTGCTATGATTTAATCCTTGAGAACTATAAATCTTCAGTACTTTTACTTAAAGGATGCATTTCAGTATATGATTCTTTTAATCTTCCTATATCATTTTTTGCATAAATCCTTGTAGTATTAGGACTGCTATGCCCTAAAATATCTTGCAACTCACTAATATCCATACCTGATCTTCTCAAGTGAGTCGCACCTGTATGTCTAAAAACGTGAGGTGTAATAATTTTTGAATCAGAAAATCCGCATTTTTCTTTAATATTTTGAATATCGTTTTGGACGACTCTTGGAGTTAATTGATCTCCTCTGGTGTTAACTAAGAGATAATCGTCATCATCATAAAAGAGTCGATTTACAAGACTTTCTTTAATCACGTTGAGCGTTTTTGAATCGACTGGAACTATTCTTTCTTTATTACCCTTCCCCCTTAATCTTATATATCCTTTTTCAAAATTAATGTCACTCACTTTAATATTGCATACTTCACTTACTCTTGCCATTGTAGCATACAATAATCGAACTAGAAGGTAATACCTTTTACTTTTTTTTGAATTAAATTTTTTTGAATTTTTTAGTTGTTTTAAAATTTTCTTTATATCAGGTAGATCGAGAAATTTCGGTAAGTTTTCCTCCACGCTTATCTTGGGTGACTGAATAATTCTCATTGGGTTCTTCTCAATAAACTCATTAAGGTCGAGGAATTTAAAGAAAGACCTCAAAGCAGCGATCTTTCTGCTTATTCCCTTTTTGGTATAGCCTTTGTCTTTTAGTTTTTTCAGAAATACACGTATTCTCTGTCGTAAAAAGGGGGAATTTAATTTTAAATCACCTACTGTATCAATGAATTTTTCAAGATCATAACGATAGGCTCTTATTGTTGAAGGTGCGCATCCTTCCTCAATTTCTTTCGCAATTAAAAACTCATCAATAAATTTCGAAATGTTATATTCTTCCATTACTATCAGTAATATTGTGATAATACATATTATGGTGTAATATCTAGATAATATCCTCCTATTTCTATTTAAATGGGCATAACGTTATATCTCCCTAAATCCAAAGAAAAAGTTTGGATTTGTATATAATTTTTGATAAGATTTTATAGCATCTTCAAAAAAATGTTCTTCTCTTTTCTCCAACTCGTTTGAAGAGAATAATGATTGAAACTTTAGGGGGTGATCGGCAGACCCTCATTTCTTCTCTTTTTTTCGTTTTTGTCAAAATCAAATTTATGAGAAGAATCACTCTTTATGAATATTAGGAGGGAAATCAAAAGATTTAAAAAGAAGACTCCTAACCATATATACTTAGTATAAAAAGAAAAAACGGTAAGTTTTCCCCAATAAACATAAAAGAATAACAAAAAAGGGTTTAAAATGATGGCAACAGAACATTTCTCTCCGACAGTATCTAAATATGAATGCGACTTTTGTCATTCAGCGGATATAGTAGAGTCCTTAAGCGGATATGTGTGTAGAGAGTGCGGGCTTGTCTTAGAGCATATAAAATTAGTCTATCATAGTCCGTATAATAAAGAGACATTACAAAACGAAAAGGTCTCAACATGTTCAACTTCACTCGGTACCTCTTTTGAGCGATCTTCTTTAGCAAAATTCTTTACCAGATTACAAAAAATTCAAAAAAGCGAGATACCTAAAGAAAAGAACCTGAAGGTTCAAATTAAGGTCGAATTATGCAAAATTGCTAACTCTCTCCAAATTCCAGGAACTATGATTAATAACCTTTCTAGCAAGATTTGGCAAGTCTATAGCTCAATCCAAAAAGGCATGAGGCTGAGAAATATTTCTCGATTAGTTCCTCTGGTATTGTATTGTTATTGCAAGTTTAATAACTATCATTTAGGAAAAAGTCAGTTATTGTCTAATTCCTCTCTTACAAGAAAAACCTTCAATTCTGACTTATTAAAAATTATTGGGTGTTTCCCAAAACTGGATGAGGAGACGAAAAAAGAAGTAGTTTCCCATAAATTTTTATATCTCTCTGAAGAGGTGTTCGATATGTCTTTCTATTTTCAAGCGAAAGATTTATTACATTTGCTCTGGCCTCTCTTGCAATTCAGTAAGGAAACTATGATTGCTGCCATCATCTCAACCCTTGTTATGCTCTTTAAAGCAAATATAATAATAGAATTTCCGTAAACAAACTCTGTTCCTTATTAGATGTACGGATGTGTTCTGTCCAAAAGAGTATAAAACAAAATATTGTAAAAAGATTTAAATTACAAGGATTTACAAGCCTCGTCAAAAGTCCGTAATCTAAAATGCTAGAAATAAATAAAAAATAGGAATGGGAAAAAATGAGGTAATATGTATTGTTAGATTATGTTGTCTTTCTTGAGGACCCAATCGTCGATGAGGAAGGTTTGCTCGATCCCCTTTTCGGTTGAATAATTCGAATGGATGGTGGACTTGGGGGTCCATTGTCCCTTCTCCCCTCCGAAGTTGATGAGAAGGGCTTTATCGGTCTCTCTTTCTATCGCTCCTTTCACTTCCGTTCTCTTTTTCTCCTTTTCTTTTGAAGGTTGCCGTTTTTTAGGTT
>CAZZIC010000149.1:0-10398 GCA_964653985.1 uncultured archaeon
CTTCTTTTTTCCAAAGAATTTTGATTTTAGTAAAAATAGAATTCCCTCTTGATATTTAAGTTTTTAAGTAAAAAAATGGATAAATTTAGTTATGCTTCTTGGATTTTACCTCCCGCTCGTTATTGAGCCTGTTCGGTTTCAAAGATATTAAATTCATCAATTAAGCGAAATGTTCATAGCGATGTATTATATGTATCCTACGACTTCCTGAGATTGAAAGTAACTTGATTAAGTCTAAGAGAGTCTTATATCACTTTAACTGCATGGATTTTTAGCTATCATTTTGTGTATATTAATGATTAATGTGGAATTTTGTTTCTTAGAAAAAAAGGAATTTTTATATATATAAGAATTATCTTATATAACACATGGAAATAAACTTAGATTTTCCCTATAATATAAAACTGAAGGATGAATATTTGGTTATAAAACCAGATGTTTCAGAAGAGGAATTTTGGGAAATTTCTAATGAGGATACTCATTTTGAACTCATAGATGAGGTGCTCTATATCAATTCTCCAGCAAGCATAGAACATGAAGAGATTTTTAGGTATTTGATGATTATTTTTTCTTATTACTTTGAAGTTATAGAAAAAGGGAAGGTTTTGGGGTCAAGGATTGTAATGCGACTTTCTCCAAAATGGAATCCTGAACCAGATTTAATAATTTTACTACCTTCTAACTATCATAAAATTAAAGAAAACAAAGTAGATGGAGCTGCAGATTTAGTCGTCGAGATCCTATCTAAGAGTACTAAGGATACTGATTTAGGAAAAAAATTACCTAAATATTTAGAGGTGGGGGTAAGAGAAGTATGGATTATCAATCCATTGGAAAAGGAAATTGAAATTCATAGAAAAGATAAAGTATTAATCTGGAAAAAAAGTAACATGGAAGAACCCTTGACTTCATTCATATTACCAAAACTTGATTTCTTACCTACATGGTTATGGAATCGGGAAAAATTTCCACCAAATTTAGTAATTGAGCAATTTCTTAAAAATAAAAATTAATCATCCATGAGATAACCTTCTATGGTTGAGTCTTGTCTTTTGATTTTTAATCCATATTAGTTAGTCAATTTAAAATTAACATTTGTGTAATTTTATCTCAAATTCTGCAATATTATATTCACTTTAATATAGGTTAATAAGTTTTTTTTTTTTTTTTTAATTATTTCCCTTGTTCAGTTTCAAAGATATTAAACTTTTGAGCTTCTTCTCCTTCTTGTGTAGATATTTTTACTTGATTAATAATATGATAAGGATAGATGAAAAACTCTTTTCCATCTCCTCTTTTAATAATCATAAACGAATTTCTTAGTTCATATTCATAATACCCCACTTCTTCTGAGTCTCCGAAATGTTTTACATTCACATTTTCTCCTGGCGTTGTGGAAAGATTAGATTTAAACCATAGAGAAATTTTCTTGGCTTTCTTCACCTAATTCACTTCGAATTTGATTTTTTCATATTGTTGTATTATTAGTTATATAATTCAAATTTAAGGATTTCTGAAATGAATCATTAAAATAAGAAATTTTGACATTTTTTGAAAAACTATTTTGATAATCTTAAAAACACAATGGTTGACTTCTTATAGAAAATTTATAATAATTACTCAAAATTCACTTGTTTAATTTCTCCACTTTAAATTTGTTTTGAAAATACAAGTACATTTATTAAGGAAGCCGTAGAAAATCTATTTAATATAAATTTTATTTCAACTTAATTTAAAATGACTAAAAAGAAATGAATGAACAAGATACAGTTTCAACCAAAAAGAAGGTTTTATTTTCATTAAGTGCTATTCCAGATCAGCTTACCTACCAAGTTTTCCAGTTTCTTATATTCACCTTTTATTTCACCGTGATAAGAATCGATCTGATATTTATGTTAATCGCTTATGTACTTTGGGGGGTGTGGAACGCGATAAATGATCCTCTTGTAGGCGCTTTATCCGAAAGAACAAAACATAAAGGCAAGTGGGGGAAAAGAAAGTTCTTTTTAATTATTTCAATTGCCCCTCTTTCTATAATGATGATCTTGATGTTCTATGTTCCTTTTAATACAGACGCGAAAATTATAGAATTTTTCTACTTCTTAATAACAATAACTCTATTCGAATTTTTCTATACGTTGTTTGATTGTAATACCAATGCTCTCTTTCCCGAAATGTTTCCAAATGAGGAAGCTAGGGCCTCGACTAACATGTTTATTAAAGGATTAACCTTGGTAGCTTTGATAATTAGTTCAATATTGCCTACAATATTTATTCCCGATCTCGTTCCAGACAATGCCGCAGAGATCCCTCAAATTAAAAATAATTATTTAACCGCGTCATTTATAATTGCTATTATCACATTTGTGGCAGCAATTCCCTTTATATTAAGAGGGATATCAGAGAGAGAAGAAACTGAAGAAGACTTCCAAAAAAGACCCGGATTTATGGAATCACTTAAAATTACTCTGACAAACAAAACTTTCGTTAAATTTGTTTTTGCGAACACTATGATTTGGTACGTCTTTAGTATTCTCCCCCTAATGCTGCCAATTTACGCTGAGCATGTTTTAGAGTTTGATCGAGATGCCATTTTAATTGGATTAGCTCTAATGTCTGCCTTCTTAGTTGCTGGAATCTCCATACCTATTCATAGGAAGATAGGCTCCACGTTAGGAATGAGGAAAGCATTAATAATAAATATGATAATCTGGATTGCGGTCTTATTTCCCTATTTTATTATCTCAGGAGCAGCTTATCAATATATATTTGTATTGATTACAGCCTTACAAGGATTTCCTTTAGCCGGTGCATTATATTATGTCGATATTTTACATGGAGATGTAATTGACGAAGATGCTTTAGAACATGGAGTAAAACGATCAGCGAGTTATTATGGAATAAATGCGTTTATCCACAGAATTTCCATAATTCTTGTAATCTCAACGGTCTTCATTATGTTTGGCTCTATTGGTTGGGAAAAAGAATATATACCTGTTGTGGATGATCCACTCCTTGTGGAATTAGGATTAAAGGCTATAATGTTTATATTTCCTGCGATCGCTTTACTAATCGGGATTGCTTTTATGAAATCATACAGCTTACACGGAAAAAAATTGGAGGAAATGAGAAAAGAGATTCAAAAACATCCAGATTTATTCCTAAGCTAATTTTTTCTTTTATTTTTGTTTTTAATTTTTTCTTTAACAGCCCGTTTTTTAATATTCTGAAGATCTTAGTGGTTTAAATAAAGTATAAGGTTCGAGGAGTTTATTAAAAAAACGCTAAGATATGAAATTTAAGATTTCAAATGATCCTAAAGCTAAAAATTAGGAATAAGGAGTATTTTTCAAATTAAAAAAATTCCAATTTTTCATTGCTCTAAATCTCCAACCTAAATTGGCAAATAGCTTAAACATTCCTTTTGGAATTGTTTTCTTAGAAACAAAGTCTTTTGCCTCTTGAGAAATCAAGCGGTCTGAAGAAATCTCTTTCGCAGCCATTTTAAGACCTTTTTTAAGATTTTCTGTCATTTTCCCTACGTCTTCAAGATCACGACCATGGATGACTTCTCCACATCCAAATTGAAGTTCACCTTTCCATTGAAATCCCATCTCATTTGCAAAATTTTTACATATCTTCATAGCAAGATCGATTTGGGATGATTCTGGAAATCCACTATTCGAGATTGCGATTAAGCTTTTCTGAGAAAGGTTCTTTATTTTATTTTTATCTAATATTTCCAATGCCTTAATGAGAGGTGCTGGAAGATGATCAACATATAAAGGAAATGATAAGATAATTAAATCGGATTTTTCTATCATATTATACAATTTATTATACTTTTCCTCTCTTAGTACAAGACGGTGTGTGTATGCTTTATTAATATTAAATTTTTCTTTATCCAATCTATTGCAAAGATACATTCCCAAAGACTCAGAGGTGCTATTGATCCCTCTTGGGCTTCCTATCAATAAAAGAACTTCTTTTTTATCATTCATGATGGAATCTTAACCTCCAAAAGAATGTCTTGTAATCGATTCTCAAATTCTGAAATTCCTTGATTTTGAATATAGATTAGGGTTTGAAAAACCCTACCTTCCATATTTAAGGAGTTGCGATAAGTTAATTCTTTGAAAATATTTTCTTTCTCTTTGTCTGGGTTATTTAAATAACCAATAAATATTTTTGAAGCTATTTTTTCGTACCTTTGTTTATGATGGATTTCTCCATTTACTTTTTTAAAAAAGGGTAATATGTTCGGAATAAATCGATCAACTGCTTTTTTGAGTTCAGAGGAATACCCTCCAAAGGTAATAGGAGTTATAAACATGATTAAATCATTTTGAACCATTAACTTTGTTATTTCACGACCAAAATCTTCAATTCTACATACACCAGGGGTCTTTAACCAGCAATCAAAGCATCCTTGACAGGGAGCGATATGTTCTTCAATGAGAGGGATATATGTAATTTTGCTGTTAATTTTTTTCAGATTCTCTTGCACCAGAGAATTCAACTTGATGATCTCGGAATTTTGTTCTCTCGATCCGTCTAAAATTAAAGTTTCCATAATATTAGTAATTTTTTCATTATTTTTATTCTATATGTCTTCTATAAAATTACTGCTTTTTAATTAATTGGTTTGATTTATTAAATCAAATCAAAAAATTTCCTCCTCAATGGAAGTTTTTAGAAGGATTAAGCGAAGGAGCGAACGTATCAATTAGAAAACTATTATTTCTTCAAGCAATTGATGCACTTGGTACGGAAGTTTCAAATTATAAAATTAAAGAGAATATCTCCTCATCATTTAATAATTGTAGCGCAGTTGGAGTGAAGGGGACGAGAATAGATACCGGGGGGGCGTTAACGATAAAGAACTGGGATGGTTCCGAATTTCTGGCAGACTATATTATTTTCCTAAATATAAAACCCATAGATGGAAAATAATCAACCATCGGCTCCGGATACTTCTACTGATTGGACTTGAGTCAATCGCCAACCTCAGAAACCTCAAAAAGTTGTTCTTTTCTTATAACGGTCTCACTGAATTTCCCGACCAATCACAGAATTGAGGGCGCTTGAACATCTCAATTGGGAGGAAAATAAACTGGACTCCCTACCCGAGATGGTTAGGAATTTGAAAAATCTTAAAAACCTCGACTTACAGGAAAATCCGCTTAAAAGCCTTCTGTGGTCAATTACAGAGCTTGACTCCCTAGAAGAGATTCAAATCGATGCAAAAGTTTTTAAAAACCTTCCGGAAACACTTCAAGAGTTCATCCAAAATGTTAAATCCCAAAGAGAAAAAGCAGGTCCTTTTTACCTTCAGCGTCAGTCAAATCCTTGGAATAGTTTTTAGTTAGTTAATTATTAATTTATTAATTAATCATTCCCAATTTTTTCTCTCATTAATTTTTTTCTGTTTAAATATCTTTCTCTCATATAGCCTTCCTATCTCTATATTCATTGGAAAAGAAAATTATAAAAGGATCAATTTTATAATAATAATAAAGTAAAATAAATTAAATTTCAATTTTATTTACAACTCTTTTAAAATAAGTTAGAGGAATTCGATACAATGCCTTCCGAAAAAAAGAAATTGAATCGTGTGATTAGTTTCTTAAAGAAAGGACTTACCTCCTTGTCCGACGATCTTGAAGATACTGTAAGGGGAATTCATGAATTTATAGATTCTTTGGATAAAGCAGAAAAAGATCTAAAAGGAATATCAAGCGTAAAAGAGGTAACAACGGTAAGCACCTCCTCTAAAAAGATAGCAGCTCCATCTGGAAATGCTAAAACGAAAGCAGCAAGTACCTTATTTAGTCTTTTAAGTGGTAAGAAGTCTTCTGGCGGAGAAGCACCAGCAGCTGAAGCAAGTGCTGGCGGCACCGAGGGACCTCCAAGTGGAGGTGGTAGCCCCCCTAAAGCACCATCTGGTGGTGGAGCCCCTCCGAAAAAGTCAGGTGGTCCCCCTAAAGCACCATCTGGCGGTGGTCCTCCAAAGGCACCATCTGGTGGCGGACCTCCGAAAAAGTCAGGTACCCCCCCTAAAGCACCATCGGGCGGCGGACCTCCGAAAAAAGGAAATTTACCTCCTGCTCCTAAGCTACCTCCAAGTGGAGGAGGAGAAGGAGGCGGACCTCCAAAAGCACCCTCAAAGTCAGGGTCATTCGCAAAAAGACCCTCTGGACCTCCGGGTGGTGGCGGCGGACCTCCTAAAGCACCGGGTTCACAACCCTCTGGAGGAGGAGAAGAAGCAGCCCCGAAGGCAGGTGGCGGTTTGAGCTCTTTAAGAGACGAAATGTTGGATGAACTTACTCGTTTAAAGAAAATAATGAGAGGAGAATAAAGCACTTCAATTTTCTTATTGATATTGATTTACGTTATTTTTACATTTTTTCGCAATTTTTTCATTTTCTTTTTTTGTCGCTTGCCATGTGATGATTTTAGCCACGATTTCTTTCTTTTGAAAAACCTTTTTAACCTTCTTACCAAAGAAAATAATGATGGATGATAAAAAATGTTTTATCGTAGATGAAGATCTTCCTTTAATTGTCCCTAAAAGGATTCTAGTCTTCGCTCCTCATCCTGATGATGAACTACTTTCGGCGGGGGGCACAATCCTTAAATATAAGCAGTTAGGAACAGATATTACCATAATAATTGCAACTCAAGGATCTGGAGGTTATGGTGAGGAAGAGGAACGAGAGGAGATAGTTGAAAGGAGAAAAGGAGAAGTAAAAAAACTTCAAAGTCTTTTAAATTGTGAGATCATTTCATTGAATTATACAAAGTTACCGGTAGAGAGAGAGCAAGTATCTCAGATAACAAGTTTACTTAGGCAAAAAAAACCACAAGTTATTCTAACACCTCATATTCAAGACACTCATAGAATTCATAGAAATTTGGCTTATATCGTCAAAGAAAGTATTTACCATGCAGCGACTGGAGAAGTATACGGGGGGAGTGGGAAAATTTGGCAACCTCATGGGGTTTATTATTATGAATCTCCTTCCTTTAAATTTCAGCATGCAAAAAATAATAATTTTATAATCGTAAACATCGAAGAATTTTGGGAGAAAAAAAAGGAGCTTTTCTCTCAAGTTTATAAATCACAAAGACAACTTCTAAGCCGTATTCTTACTTGGGCAGAAAACACAGCGAAATTACGGGGGATGGAAATAAATTCTGAATATGGAGAAGCATTTATTCCCGAAACGACATATACCCCCTTAAGATTGTTATTAGTATAAAATTAAATATCATATTTCGATTATTATATTAAGGTTATAATAAGGCTTATTTACTCTATTGAATAAATTTAAATAATAAAAGCATTCATAAAATAATGGCAAATTTAACAGTTGTCTTGGATATAGGGCAATTTTCTTCAAAAATTGGGTTTGCGGGAGAGGATAATCCTTCTAATGTATTTTTAACAATCGTGGGGAAACCTAAATATCACGATATTGAAGGACAATATACTCAACAGAAACAAGAACTATATGTCGGGGAGGAAATTCAATCTCTTGGACTTTATAAAATCTTCTATCCTATACAAAAAGGAGAAGTGATAAATTGGAATCATTTCAAGAAAATTATGGAGTATATCTTTTATAATTTAAGAGTAGATTCGACTTTAGTAAATATTTTATATGCTATTCACCCACTTTTTCCAAAAAAGGAAATACATCGGTTATTTGAACTTTTCTTAGAAGATTATCAGTGTATGGCGTTTTACCCCGTTTTAGATAGTATGCTTACTTTATATTCAGGGGGCTTCCAAACAGGTTTAGTTATTGAGATAGGAGATAGTAGTACAAGAATCATCCCAATCTATGAAGGTTATAAAATTAATCACGCGATTAAGATTTTAGAAACAGGAGGGAAGGTTCTCACTCGCTATATGGGAGAGAAGATTAAAAATTCAGTTGGTTTTTCAGTAGATTCCTCTTTGAGAAAGGAATTAGTTAGGGCATTAAAGGAAAGGGCTTGTTTTGTTTCATTGGATTATAAAGAAGATGTGAAACGAAGTGATCAATATGAGAAGGAATATTCCTTGCCAGATGGAACCACAATCTCTCTTAGTAGAGAACGATTTGAAATTCCTGAATTATTATTTAATCCTACATCTGATTTAGAAGCAATTCCATTACATAAGGCAATTTTGGATTCTGTTGAAGCTTGCGATGTTGACATTAGATCGGATTTACTTAACAACATTTTCTTATCCGGAGGTTCTTCTATGTTTCCTAACTTAAAGCAAAGGATAATTCTGGAACTGGAGTTGGAATTAATGAGACGCAAGAAAAAAGACCAAAGGATAAGAATTATCGCTCCGAGGGAGCGTACTTATTCAGTTTGGGTTGGAGGTTCTATTTTGGCAATGATCCCAGAATTTGAAGATAATTGGGTTACAAGAGCCGAATATTTTAAGGAAGGGATCCCAGAAGACTTTCTATAATTAGACTCGACGATCTTTTGTATTTAACGATCTATTTTCTTCTTCATTTGTGTAATGTAAATCATAATATAGGGGTATTATCCCAATATAAATATGGAAAATCAATATTTCAATTATAGAGAATCTTCTTTAAGATGGTGTATATAAAGGATGGAAAAGTTTCAAGATATTGAAAATAATAGTAATGCTAAATTGATCAAGAAATTTTATAAACCCGATTACAGTCAGTTATTTAATAAGATTAAACAAATTAGAACACCGATAAAAAATGATATTCTTGTTGCTCTTCTTGATGGAAACTGGCATTCAGAATTAGAATTAATAAGAATAGCAAAAAAGGAGCAAAAGTACGTTGGATCAGTGACTTTAGGTACGATGATTGAAGGATTAAATAGCAATATAAAAAATAATTATCTTGAAAAGAAGATTGTTGACGGAAAGATGTATTATAAAATATCTGATAACTATGTCGGGCTAACAAGAGCCGCATATACAAAATATAAATATATGGGCTAATCTTTTTCTTATTGTTCTTTTTTTTTCACTGATGTTAATCCTAAAATATCTGAAATTAGGATCAAAAAAAGGAGCCAAAATCCTAAACCTGCAGTAATAAAAATTGAGAGAATATTTTGAAAGAGAACAAAGATCAAGATTATTCCAAAGATTGAAATAATGCCAACGAGTAAAATGATATTAATTTTAAATAAGATCATTGAATTATAATTATCAGCCTTTGAGGTCGAGGCCATCATCGAACTAATTCCTACATAAAAGATACTCATCCAAATAAAGATTCCAATAAAGTTCTCCGGAAATTGAGCTAAAATCGGTGTGATAGCCTCATTTTGAGTTAAATATCCCCAAAAATAGAAACGAGCATTATTGAGAGTAAATAATTCAAAAGTTATGAGTATATTATTTTGAGGTAAAATAGGAATTTGAGCGATAAAAGCCAACAATAAAGCAATAATTCCCCCAAAAAAACTTGATTTGATTGTCATAAATATATTTTTCACCAAAATTATGATAAAGGATGTTTAAGATAAGCAATTAAGGCAATAATAAGATTTCCTAATAAAATATAAAAGCCAAAATATGTATATTGGAATATCTCAAAAAACATAAACTGATAACCAAAGATTTCCTCACTATAAATTGATACTCCAATAAGTAAAAAAAGCATTACAAACAAAAGAGCGAAAAAATTAAAATGTATTAACCTTTTTCCTTTCCTATTTTCCATTAAAAAACCCACGCTTGAAAATATCCCTGCTAATATTAAAAGAATAAATAGGAAAAAGAAGCTTAAAAAATTGATTTGAAACCAAAATTCTAACCCACTTGAAGTTAGAATACCAAATGGATATAATTCTTGACCTTGAAAATTAAGTATGTAGGTAGGTATTTTCACATATGAATGAATTCCCAACCATGGATTTGTTTCACTTCCAAAATAAATTCCGAGAGGGAGAAATGGAAAAATCAGCGAGAAAATCGTTAAGATAAATGAAATAAACCCAAATTTATTCATAATTCCAATACCACAACTATTAGAAATTTTTGTTAAATCTTATATATTAATTCGGATAATTTAAATTTTCCCTTCTTTTTCATGGTTGTCATCGAAAATTATTAAATTATCGCTCTCTTCACATTTATAACCTTAATTTGGTTATTTTCTAATGAGCATGAAGCTTACCGAGCAAATCCAACTTACTCTTAATGAGAACCTTTCACGAGCTCTTCTATTTGGGTCAATGGGTCAGATATTACGACCTATGGTTTATGCTCAAATCCTCGAACCCATACCAAACCCTTCCTTCCCAGACTGCCCAACAATTTGTACAGCTTCCATACCATTCATTAATCGGTAAAATCTCCTATAAGGCACAACTCGTGGGAATTGAGGTCATCCTCTGCGA
>CAZZIC010000150.1:0-3893 GCA_964653985.1 uncultured archaeon
TTCTTGATATAAGATTCAAAGGGTCTTACTGATAGCCCATACTTCTGACAAATGATATCATCTGCCTTTCTCCCAATGCCTAAGTCGGCGTTTACATCAGAATGGATTTTATCCGATATTGCATAGAGAATGGTATTTCCCTAAAAGGAAAAGAATTTACCACCGATTCAGAGTTATTCAATAAATTGTCTTAAATTTTTTAAATCTATGCTTTTACCATACTTTTTTTATTTTTGAAATATTTATCTATTAGAGTTATTATGGGTAAGAAGATAAAGCGTGTTCTATTTATGTGCATGGGTAACACTTGCCGTAGTCCCGCAGCGGAGTATATCGCAAAAGCGATTAAAAGAAACGAATTGCATGACAAATTGAAAAATGTTGAATTTGATTCTGCGGGTTTTTTTAATTTCTATAAGTATGCTCAACCAGAAACTGTTGAATTTGTGGAAGGAAATTATGATATTGAAATGAGTGACTTTAAAGGGAAAATAGTTGATAAAGAAATGCTTGAGGAACAAGACCTTATTCTCGTGATGCAAGAACGACATATGAAACGATTGGAAAGAAAATTTAAAGAAATTCCAAACCTTGAAGAGAAGTCCGCTATACTTTTAGAATTCGCGGGAGAAGAAGATACTAATATTCCGGATCCAATGAATTTAAGTCCTCAAGAGTATGAAGAAGTCATGAGACAAGTTGAGAAAGGCGTTAAAAAATCCTTGGAAAAAATAATTGAGATAAATGAAAAGAATTAATTAAACAACATACAATAGTTTAATTTTTAACTTTTTACCGTGATATTATGAATAGAATTGAAAATATTCTTTTTATCTGCTATGGAAATACTGCTAGATCTTGATATTCATTTCGAAAGTGCGGGGTTTATTAACGCTTTCAGCTATATGCAACCCGAATCTCAAAAATTTCTTAACTCAAAACGAATAGATTACTCTGATTTTAAACCTCAATTAGTTTCTCAAGATTTATTGAAGAGACAAGATCTCATCATTACAATGGAAGAATCACATAAAGAAAGAATTACTCAAAATTATGAAATTGAAAATCTAAAAGATAAATTATTTACTCTCAAGGAATTTGCGGGATCTTCCGATTCTAATTTAGATATTTCTGATCCGTATTATACTTCTAAAGAGGAATATTTTCGATTAATTGAAGTAATTGATAAAAATGTTCATAAAATGATTCAGAAATTAAAAAAGATTAATTCTTAATGATCATCGAGAAAGAGAATTATGGGTAAAAACGAACGGGGACTTCCTAGGTTACCCAAATTTCTATAAAGGTGTGGTCAGACCTTTACGTTGGCAATATATAATGTATCTGAAGAGGGATCCGCACTGTAAGGACCCAGACTTCTGGCATTGGTTTGTCCATGATTATCTGCACAATAATTTATACCCGATACACCGCTTTCCGTTTGAGGATGATTCCTAAATAGAAAGAAAGAGGAAAAATATTAATAAACAACTGAATAAAATTCGAGTAGAAATCAGAAAAGTTTCGGTGTGATTAAAATTTTAAAGAATAAATTACTCATAATATAAGAGAGGAAGACTTTATGAAGTCCGAGAAAATCGTTAAAGTAGTAATTGAGGATGAGGGGTTGAGGAAGATACGGAAGAACTTGCGAGACCTTTTAAAGTGTGCCGTCGAAGAGAAGTTAAAACAATTATTAAAAGAGATAAGGGAAAATAGGGAAAAAGGAAACCATAAGTTAAAACACCTCAAAATTAAAGAGCACAGTGATTTAATTACAGCTTTTAGGAATTCCACAGTTGAATGCCGCTACAGATACATAGAGGGTCCCAATTTTTATGGTTGTGTCTCATTGCAAAAGGCAATAGAGCAAGGTGAAGACATAGAGAAAGTAAAGACAGACCTTGACCTCGTATGGATTCCTATTTTAAAAGAGTGGTTCTGCACGGAATGTGTAAAAAAATTAGATATGGAAAGCTTAACTCTTGAAGATTTTCCCGATAGAGTGGCTGATAGTATTGATAAAATTTATTAATGCATTGACGGTTTGAAATTTGATTCTGCCGGATGGCACGATCCTTTTGACTATGCTCAACCCGAAACGGTGGCATATGTAGAAAGAAGAGGGATTGATATGAGCGATTTTAAGCCAAAGTTAATAACCAGAGATTTGGTTGAACAGCAAGATCTTATACTTGGGATGGCAAAATATCATATCATTAAACTGAGAAAATCTTTCCGAGACTTAAAATCAAAACTAAAGGGAAAAATATTTACACTAAAGCAATATAACGGTGCGGACAAATCCGAATGGAATATTCCAGATCCTTATAAAAAAGATTTGAAAACATACAATCGTATCTTAGAGGAAGTAGAAACAAATGTTAAGCTATTTCTCAAAAGGTTTCAAACAAATAAGACAGATTGAATAGTAAAATTCTTCGAATTAATAATTTATTAACAATCTCTTCTTAATTATTTAATTTTTAGTAGGAATCTATTATTTCTATTAATTCTTTATAATGGCGACTTTTTTGTATTGTAAATAGATTATTTTTACTAGGTGAATATAAATGAATGATTCTAAAATTAAAATAGTTAAAGCCAAAAAAACATCAGAGGGAAGAGGAGCTACAGTTAGGAGATCATTTCCGACACCGGACTTATCATATGTGGATCCATTCGTTTTAATGGATCATTTCTTTGTAGAGCCCCCTGCTGGATTTCCAGAGCATCCACACCGAGGTTTCGAAGCATTAACTTACATGTTGGAGGGGACCTTTGAACATGAAGACACTACCGGTGCTAAAGAAGTTATCAAACCTGGAGGTGCTCAGAGGGTTACTACCGGTGAAGGAATAAAACATAGTGAGATGCCTGGAAGTGAGGGAATGAACTCTGGAATTCAATTATGGGTAAATCTCCCAAGTAAACTCAAGCATATTGATCCTGATTATGGAACTTATCCTCCCGAAAAATTTCCCGTGAAAGAACAGAATGGTATAAGAGTTAAGACTATTGTAGGAAAAGGTTCTCCGATTGAATTAAAAACAAAAATCGAATATTACGATATCGAATTAGAAAAATTTTCTTATGAAGTACATTTTAATGAGAAAGAAAATGGCTTAGTTTATATAATATCTGGAGAGGGAAAAGTAAATATTAATTCTGATGAAAAGGAATTAGAAAAGTATCATGTGATTTTAAAAGATAAAAATTCCTCTGAAAAAATCAATATTTCTACAAATAATACTTTAAAGTTCATATTACTGAAGGGGGTCCCTCATAATGAGCCTATAAGATTGAGAGGGCCATTTGTGGATTAATCTTAGCGCTTGATTTATTCTTCGAATTATAAATTAATTTTACTTATTTTATTGTCCCTTTTTGGATTATAATTTCATCCCAATACAAACTATTTTCTATTAATTTTAATACCGATGTTATTTGCATTTACCTCATTAGGATTTTGATTGATATTGGCGTCAATTATCAAATCTTAGGCTTCAGCTGGGAGGATTAGCTTGGTTCATTATACTTCCGCTACAATTTCTCGGGGGTATCTTCTTTATCTATGAGAATCCTATTCAAAATTTTATCCCAACAAGTTATGCAGCATATGCGATGAGAGTAGTTATGATCTCTGGTCAAGTTTCATGGAAGGCAATAGGTATAGACTTATTAGTTCTTTTGGGATTCGGATTGGGTTCTACGATGTTAGGAAAACTTTTATTTCAACGTAAAACCGCTGTTCTTTAAAACTCTAATCATAATTTTTTTATTCTTTTTTTCTATTAACCTTCTCTATAATTAATATCGTGTTTTCAAATGAATAAAGTATCCTTCTCTCAGTTTTCCAGATTCTCTTAGTTTTCCAGAAATTTTAATTTTTT
>CAZZIC010000150.1:3993-10353 GCA_964653985.1 uncultured archaeon
TAATAATTCTCTTATTTCCACAGAATCAATAAATGCTTATAAGGAACGTCTTAAACGAATGAGATCTTGTAATAGATCATCCCCCGAAATATTCCTTGACAAGTATACTGCTGTGAGTGAACAAGTAGAAAATCTTCACGTAAAAGCTAAAGTGGGGGACTTTGAAGTAGAAGCAGATGAACCTACCAAATTAGGAGGCTTCAATAAAGCTCCAAATCCGATGCAATTATTAATCGCATCAATTGCGAATTGTTTAGAACTCACAGCACTTACCTACTTCTCTTTTTCAAACCTCAAAGTTAATTCAGTAAAGGTGGAAGTTTCCGCGTATTATGATAAAGCATTTTTAATTTATCAAACTGAGAACTCCAATGGTTTTCCTGGTTTTTATAATTTTGAATGTAATTGGATTATTGAGACTAACGAAAAATTATCAAAAATTGAAAAAATTTTGGAAAAGATAAATAGTATATGTCCCGTAAAGGGAACGATAGCCAACCAAAATAGCTTTTCACATAACATTCAATTAAAATAACATGACTCTATCTTACATATATCTTTACAGAAACAATTTCCTCTTAGAGAATCCTTATCTCTTATGAATGAAATAAATTATAATCCATTACATGGTTTTTGATATGCTTTAAAAGATGAAAACTTAGCAAAAGGGAAATAGATCAATGCTAAATTACATTTCAATTATTGAGCTCTTTAATAATTGGAAAGGAGATAACTTCTTCTCTTAAAATCTTAAATAAGTAAACTAAACCTTGATATATATATGATTTTTTTAAATAAGCTATAAATTTAAATTTCTGGAAAAATAATAATTTCGTAATCCAAATCAATATATTAGAAATATACAATTAAGGGCTGAATTTTACAATGAGCATTGTTGATGAATTTTGGATATTGAATTTTGAGGGTGTCCCATTATTTCATTATTCACAAGAAGAAGAGCGAAACTATCAGTTAATTGGAGCATTTTTTTCAGCAATTCAATCTTTCGCAAGAGAACTCTCCAGAAATAAAAAAAACAAGTTTGTTCATCAAATTTCTCTTGGAAATGCCAATTACACCTTTCTCGTCAATACCAAGTATGATTTATATTTTGTTTCGAAATCTCCATCAAAAATTAAAGAGAAGCAAGTTAACCCTCATTTAAAAAGAATAGAAGAAATGTTTCTTGATGATTTTAAAAGTGTCATCTTTGATTATGCGGGGGATATTTCTGTTTTTGAGAAATTTAGAGAAAAATTTAAAAAGTATTTCGATGATAACTTTATTAAACTTAAAGGAATGTGGTAAATATGGCATGCGAAGATTGTTTAGGATTAATAATCATAAGTATTGTATCTTTTATAATTGGGATTATCTTAGTTAAGCGTTATAATAATCAGAGAAATAAATTCACTTTATATATGGCATTTTTCTTCATTAGTGCTGGAATTGGTTGGTTGATATGGTTTTTATCAACGGAATGGGTTTTTGATGTGTATGAATCCATGAATGTTTATTTAGTTCTCATAGGACTTATCCCACAGCTTATCCTATTAAATTTTATTTTAGCATTCTTAGATATCTCTGTTTATATAAGAATTCTAATTATCATTGTTTCTTTAATCTTTTCAATAATCCACCAATTCGTACCGGAGTATCGGATTCAAACTTACGTATCTACGATTATCATCAGTCTAAATATTATTTTATTTCTCCTCAATTGGAGAAGAAATAATGACATTAAGTCATTAGGGTTTTCGATTGGATTATTCTTAATTTTAGTCGCTGAAGCGTTATCTCCTGTTGCTAAGTTGTTGCATGGAATCTTCCTCATAATAGCTGCTATTATTTGGGGAATTACTTATTCAGGAATATTTGAAAAAGAAATATAATACTACATCATTTAAATCCAAGGAGTTTTATCTAACGTTTGAATCCCCTGATTTTCACCTTCAAAGAGTTCCGGGTAAAATTTATATATAGAAGATCACGAAATAATTTATTAGTGTACTAGAATTACTAATTTACAATTAATCAGTGGGTTTTATCCTTTAAATAAATATGTCAAGCGTGAAAGAATTTTGGATTATTAAAAAGGAAGGAATTCCAATTTTTAGCTATTCTCCTAAAGACAACCTTCAATCTAATTTAATTGGTGGCTTCTTTTCAGCGATACAAACCTTTGCGAGAAATATTTCTACTCCCTCAGAAAAGAACTATGTTAGTGCTATATCGCTTGGAGACTCAGTTTTCAACTTTTTAATAAATAATCGTTATGATATCTTTTTCATTTTGAAATCAAAGGAAAAACTGTCCGAAAAAGTCGCTAAAAGACATCTGAAAGAGATTGAGTCTCTTTTCCTTGAAGATTTTGAGCAAGAATTGGATTCTTTTGATGGAGATACCACCGTCTTTCAGTCTTTCAAAAATGATTTTGAAAATTATTTCAAAGATAACTTTACAAAACTCAAGGGGTTATGGTAAAAAAATTGTAAATGCAACTCCCTTTATAAGGATGTCTCTTGTACTTTTTGAATAAACATAATAGTTAGTATCATTTCCCTTGAGCTTCAACTTATATTTAAAATCATTACGTTCTTGTGTATAGTTCTTTCTTTAAAAGGACTAAGAATTAAAAAGAACTTAACTTTTTATTAAATTGTAAGTTTTATTTCATAAATCATTTTTAATTAAAAGCGTAGGAATTGGGGATCTTGGCATACGAAGAAAATCATAACAATATGAAAGAAGAAGAAAAGGAAGAAGATAACAAAAACGAACTTGATTTTATTACTGATGAGGAATCATCTTATTTATCGAATTCTAATAATGCATCTAAATATCCTGAAGTACCAGAAAGTCAAGCGGTTGATGAAAATCAAGAAGGAATGGACATTAATAAGAATGTTGATACTTCAGAAAAAGCCCAAATTAATAAGCGTATAGAAAATCCTATGTCTAACATCAATTCCATAAAAGGATTCGAAATTATTTCGGAATCGCTCACGGATAAAGTTTATCAAATTTTCGGTCGTAATAGTCTTCTTTCCATCCTTTATCAAGTTGGGGCTGGTCCGGGTAATCAAATCGCAAAACGAATAAAAGAAGAATACGACCGATCCGAATTTGAGATCATTGAATGCTTGGAAATCCTTATGAAAGAATTAAAAGAATTTTATTCCATTCAAATTAGAGAAATTGAAAGAAATGAAGAAAAAATAAGAATTGAAATAGAAAATCATTGTTTTCTACGAGATCCTTTTAAAGACAGAGAAAAATTACAATTCGGTAAAGTTTTTTGTCGTATAAACAAAGGTTATTTTGAAACAGCATTCAAACAATTATTAGGTAATCATATTAAAAAAGTCGAAATAAATTTCATAAAAAACGATCCTGAAAATGATGTTTGTATAGAAGAACTTATTTTCCATAAAACATTTGATAATATGTAGAGATCTGTTATTCGAGAGAAACTACTCAACTATTTCTTAATGAGTCTGATTAAAATAAGACAAATCTCTCTATATTTTTAAAAATTAAAAAATAAGATATTTTATTCTTCCAAAAATAATTCAGATACTCTTAATGCGGATCTGATTTCTCCTTCACTTACAAACCCTACAATCTCTCCCTCTTCTTTAGACTCCACAACAACAATTCTGGGAGAGATCTCGGTTTGAGCTAGCTTTTTGTATGCATCTTTTGCTGTTTCATTTTCTTGAATCTTTGGGAAAGCTTTTATTTTTTTTGTGGAATAACCGATAATCTTATTATCTCTCTGTCCTATTGGAATATCCTTAATATCATCTATATGAACCAGTCCTACTATTTCTCCGTCTCGCTCTACTGGGAAAAAGGATTTTCTGTGCTTCATATAAAAATTTCGAATAGCTTCTTCAATAGTACTTTCAAAAGGGATGGTCTCTTGAACTGGGCTTGAAATACTACCTGCAGACAATTTAGAGAGTTTAAATTCATATAAGGTTTGCTGAAAAGCCCTTTGGGCGGAACGACTCAAGAATAATCCAAGTATAATGAACCAGAACCCTCCAGGGAGTTCTGGAAAGATAATACTGATAAACCCATATCCCATCATTCCGTATCCAAAATACTTTCCAACATTAGAGGCGGTTCTAGTTGCATCTATTAAACTATCCCTTCTCTTCCAAAGATAAGCCCGTAAAAGTCTCCCCCCATCCATCGGAAAGGCTGGAAGAAGGTTGAAAAAACCTAATCCAATATTAGAGATTCCCAAGTAAAATAATAAAACATACGCTGCGGGAAAAACTGATTGGAGTTGAATCCCAATTACTAGATTTATTATAAGAAGAGCAAGTAATAATACGCCCCCAATCATTAAACTTGAGATAGGTCCTACAACTGAAATTATCGACTCGGACCTTGGGGTCTTAGGCTCTTCTTCAATATTAGAAACTCCACCGAACAGGTAGAATTCTATCTCCGTTACTTTTAACCCATGCCGTAAAGCAAAAATACTATGCATCAATTCATGCCCTAAGATAGATAATAAAATCCCGATTCCGCTTATCAATCCTACAATTATTAATAATATAAGATTCGCATTAATATCTGTAATCCCCGTGTCCTGGACGTAGAAGGCCGCCGTATAAAATCCAACCAATCCTACTATAATTAAGGTGGACAGATGCAATTTTAAGTCTATTCCTTTTACACTGCCAATTTTCATTTTTTCTAATCACTTTTTTTTTAATTTTAATTTTAATTTTGTTTTCTCTCCTTTTATCCATCCATAAACTCTTGCTATAGACTAAATGGAGATAAAATTGTTAATATCACTTATGCTAGAAAGATTTTTCCATCTATAAATAGATTCTTCTTAAAAACTAAAGATTTCTTATAGAGCATCTCTTAGTTTTAAACTCCTTTTGGTAATTTTATTTTTAAATTATATATATGCCTGTTATATAATTAGGATTAATCTTTTTAGAGGAGAAATAACTTAACTATTATATTTGATACAAACAAAAAGATATTGTTATCAAAAATCCAAACTTTGATTTAATTATTGATCATGCAATTATCAAGATCTTTTGATAAGGTTTTAAAAATTCAATATATTATTTTACCTATCACTAATAAATAACAAATTTACATAGAAAGTTAAATAATAAAAGTGAGAAAAGATGGTTGATGTAAAACATATTGTAGTCGTTGGAGCAGGGCTTATGGGCCATGGTATCGCTCAAGTTGCTCTAATGGCTAAAAAAAATTACAACGTTACTTTAGTAGACATAAAACAAGAATTTGTCGATAAAGGCGAAGCAAAGATCTTAGAAGGTATGCAAAAATTAGAATCTAAAGGGAAACTCGCTGAGGGAATGACAGCTGACGATGTTATGACAAGGCTAGGCAAATCTATTGATTTGGAAACCGCAGTTAAAAATGCAGACTTTGTTATTGAAGCTGTTGTAGAAAAGATGGACGTAAAAAAACAAGTTTGTAAAACTGTGATGGAAAATGGACCTGATCACGTCATTTTTGCTTCAAATACCTCAACAATGAGTATTACTGAAATTGGTAAAGATAGCGGAGCGCCAGAGCGAGTCTGTGGAATGCACTTCTTCAACCCAGTACCCTTAATGCGACTTATTGAAGTAATCCGAAGTGAAGATACCTCCGATGAGACATTTGAGAAAGCAATAGAAGTTGCTGAAACTCTCCCATGTCTTAGAGGGGACAGATATATTGCTCCAGTTTTAAAAGATGCTCCGGGATTTATTGTTAATAGGATGAATGCCCCTGTTCAGATTTATTTAAACTGGTGCTTTGATAAATGTAAAAAAGAAGGGATTGCTTGGGAACGTTTAGATGCTGACCCAGGCGGTAAAATGCCTATGCCTCCTTGTTTATTAACAGATTTTGTAGGTATCGATACTACAGTTCACGTAATGAACTATTATAAAGAAACACTCTCTCCTGACTTTGAGCCGGGTGAAGTAATAATGGAATTATTCGAGGCAGGAAAGCTCGGACAAAAAACTGGTGAAGGATTTTATGATTGGAGTCAAGGACGAGATGCCATAAAGAAGAAAATCAAGGAAGCGGAACCCGCCGAAATCTTTAGCTTATTTACAACCTTTGCCATAATGTTAAATGAAGGTTGTAGAATTCTCGATGAAGGTATTGCGAGCGGTTATAAGATTATTGATCAAGCCAACATGAGCGGAATGAACGCCCCAGGCCCTTTTGGCGCTGGAAAGAGAAATTATGAGGAATGGGCTCAAATCCTTGAAGATCTTGCCGATAAAACTGGTAAAGATTACTTCAGACCTATAGAGCTTATGAAATCTGGCAAATTCAAAAAAATGAGAAAATAAC
>CAZZIC010000151.1:0-10187 GCA_964653985.1 uncultured archaeon
TCCGGAACGTGCAAAGTTATAAGTTTAATATATCTTCACCATTATATGAAATTTTTTTAGCATTTAGTGTTAATAAAACATTGAAACTAGTAAGATAAATATTGATATAATATTGGAATAATATAAGGAATCTTCTTAACCTAAGTGTTAATTTTCTACTAAGATTTTTTGATTAGATTGCCTTTTGTAATCTTTAATCTTAATCATTTCTAAGATTCATGAGATTCTAAACCAGATTTACCAAAATATTCAAGATATTTTTTTTTGAGAATCTCGTGGTCACTATTATCCTCAAGATCATTCATGCCTTCTATAATGTCATGAGCTAATTCATCCATAATGTCTTCAAAATCTTCAGGATTTTCTAAGATGTTTAATACTAAAACTATATAATAACCGGAAACTTCGCCGCTATAATAAGAGATAAAATTTATCGAATTTAATGTGAGAGAAACCAACCCCTCCTTACCTTGATTGTATTGATGCATATTATAAATTTGAAAGAGATCTCTTTTAGAAAGCTTCGAATCTACATCTTCCGGATATTTTGATACGATTTCGATTCCAGATCTCTCATTCCATTTTAAGGCAAGTAGACCGAATGTCATGGATGATCAAAAATAATGAATTATTTCAATTTAGTTTATGTAAATAATATACGATTCTAATTTAATATATATTGATTTTGATTCAATTCAATTTTAGTATATAAACTTAAGTTTTACATCTTTAATTACGAATTTCCAATTTCACTTACTTCTTTCATAGGGATTGTCACTATAAAACGTGAACCTTTGTGGCGTCCAGGAGATTCCACTCTAATATCTCCGCCATGAAGCAAAACAATTTGTTTAGAGATATATAAACCTAGCCCAGAACCTCGTATATCGAGATATTCTAAATCATCTCCGGATCGTTTAATTTTTCCAAACTTAGTGAAAATTTTTTTCTTCTCATCATTAGTCAAACCGATTCCTGTGTCTTTAACGGCAATAATGCATTTGTTAGCTTTATGAAATGTATTGATTCGTATTTTCCCATTTGGAGGAGTATTTTTAATGGCATTGGATAAAAGATTTATAAGTACTTGTTCCATCCTAATTTTGTCTACAGGAACGATCATTTGGTCATCAAATTCTAGCTCCAAATTTATTTTCCTTTTTTTTAGGAAAATTTGCATTTCTTTAAGAATTTCTCTTATTAGATTTTCAATATTATACTCATGTTTGGTTATTTCTATTCGTTTATTTTCAAGTCGGATAACATCTAAAAGATTTCCAATTAAATTCTCAAGGCGTTCTTTATTTTTTACTATAATTTTAAGTAATTCAATTTGATCTTTTTTTAAATTATCTTGATAAGACTCAAGCAAGATTTCCGAGGCTCCGCTAATGGACATAATAGGAGTTTTTAACTCATGTGAAACGCGAGATATAAGGTCTTTTCTAAGCTGTTCAAGCTCTTTTAGTTTTTTATATTCCTCTTTTATCATATTTTCCACTTGTTTTCGACTTGTTATCTCTCTTACGAATATAGCAACTTGATTTCGAGTATAATATAACAATCTCGCTTCAAAATATCTTTTCTTTCCCTTAATATCAAGTTTGTATTCCACTATTCTTGGTTTTCTTGTTGTTAATGTTTCTTCGATTGCTATAGTAATCTTTTTATTTAACTTTTCAGAGAAAAAGGTAGTAATCCGTTTTCCTAGAAATTCTTCTGGTTTAATATAAAGTCTTTCTCCTTCTCCCTGGTAATCCAAAATCTTTAAATCCTTAGAAATTAAGAAAAATAAATCCGGAATTGCTTCAAAAATACGTCTAAATTTCTTCTCGGATTCTATCAATTGTTGCTCTGATTGCTTTTTTTCTGTGATATCGATTAACATAACCAAATCCGCCCAATTTCCTTCATAAATTATTGATTTTGAGTATACTTCTCTCCATGCTATACTCCCATCTTTTTTTAATACGCGAAAAGAATAATGATTGACTGTATCTTGAAAACCTTTTTGTTTTTTTTGTGCTTGCTGTATAACAAAATCTTTATCTTCTGGATGTATTATTTTTATAAGCTCTTGATACCCCCAATCTTTTATCTCCTCTGGAGCATATCCAAGTCCAGAACCAAAGTTTTTATTTGAATATTTTATCTCATCATCTTGCAATATTAAAATTGTCATGAATGTTTGGTCTGAAATCTGATTAAATATTTCAATAGATTCATTCAATTTTCTTTGGATCTCCTCTTTATCAGTGATATCATAAATTTGAGCAATTGTTTTAACTCCCCCTCGTAATTCAGTAGTAACGCTTGAGCTAAGTTGCACTTTTCTTCTCTCACCATCCTTTCTTACTATTTCAAGAACATAACGAGGAGGAACATCTTCACCCCTTTGTCTTTTTTTATATCTTTGAGCAACTTCTTTCATATATCTTTCGTCAACAACCTTTCTGAAATCGGATCCAATGATATCTTCTTTTGGATATTTTAGGATTTTGGATAATTGATCATTTGCATATACAAATTTGTAGTTATCATCAACCATAAAAATTCCTTCATAGCTATTTTCCACTATAGAACGAAACATTACCTCACTCTTCCTCAATTTTTCTCTGTTTTTCTCCCTTTGTGTGATATCACTTAGTTGTACATAAAATAAATAATCGGATGTTTTCGGATATCTATACAGAGTTATACTTGCATCCAAATATTTTTCAGGAATTGATTTCGAGTGTTTGTCAAGTATTTCTTGAGGAAAAACCTCTTTCAAATTAATTTGAGTTCTATATTTTTCTCCTTCCTTTAGTCTTTCCTTTAATGATAATGAAATACCAAAACTCTCAAATAAATTAATTTTTGTGGGCAAGCCTTTCTGGTCTTCAAAGGGAAGCATTTTAAAAGCAGCTTTATTTATATGAACTAAATTACCCTCTCGATCAAAAATTAAATTTCCCAGAGGAGAGTTCTCAAAAAAGCTTTTAAAAGGAAATTTTTTTTCATTATTACTATTAGAATTATTTTTTTGATTATTTTTGTTCAAGAGACCACCAAAAAGCTTAATATTTAACCTTAAATATTACAAAATAATCAATAAACTGTTAATTTATCTTCCATTTTTCACTTCTTTAATTTTGTAAAGTTTTCAAAGTTAAAGATATTCAAAAAATAACTATTTTTAATAGTATAATTCACTTAATTAAAATCTTTACATGTTAGTCAAGTTGAGAAATTAAAGCTTTGAGAGAGTAGAATGATATTTTAAGAAATACTAAGTAAAGAGATAATTATATTGATGAAAATTAAAAGTATAATGTAAATATTTATGGTTTATTCGGTTTTCCTCTTTCTATTATTCGGTCTTACTTGAATCTTTCTCACTTTCTTCATCATTGGTTTCCATCTTTTTAAGTTTGTAATCGTCGCTTAATTCAGAATATTCTAAGGTAACTATTGTATGATTGGAATGATTTTTTTCGAATGCTTTTATGTTTTGCAAGTTTTTAGGATTATCCGGATGAACTGGAATATAACTTTTACACTTAATACATGCTCTTACGCGAATTTTAAATCCCCTTTGTTGTAAAACTTATCATCTAAAAAATATTGATAACTTAATTATATTTGTCAAAATAGTCTAATTAATTTTTCGATAATAAAGTAAAAATTTTGTTTTATGGATTTATGGTTTGAATCTAATTATATCTTATGCTCCTCTTATCTTAATTAGGAGTCATATCAAAGCATTCTGTACAAATTTGGTTCTCCCCTAGCCCAATGGCATCTATCAAACCTTGAATAGTTTGATACTTTAAAGAATCGGCTCCAATATATTTTCTAATTTCATTAATATAATTACTATTTTTGTTCGATTTCTTCTGATGTGCAATAAGAAGATCTCTATTGGAGAGACTGCTATTTGCTCTACAATTGTTTATAATTGGGGGAGCACTAACCCTTACATGAATAGACTGAGTACCAGACTCCTTTAACATGGAGATAATTTTTTTCATAGTAATGCCTGATATGATGGAATCATCAATTAAGATTATATTATGATTTTCCACGACAGCTTTTATAGTATTTAGTTTTTCCTTTAAATCTGAGACTTTTAATTGCCAAACATAACGATTTTTAATTAACCCTTCTTCATAAGGTAAGTTAGATTCGCGAGCGTAGCCCATAGCCGCACTTCTCCCTGAATCTGGAACGGGAATGACTATGGTATCATTAATAACCATTTCCGAATCTAGCTTTGCTAAATTTCTCCCCAATTTATATCTTACATCAAATACAGAAACTCCATCTATTATTGAATCTGGTCTGGCAAAATATATGTATTCGAATGCACATATTTGATGCTTCTTCTTTTGATCAGTCTCATAAATTTGAATGTTATTATCTGGATTTATAGAAACAATTTGACCCGGTTTTACGTCATCAATTAGTTTTGCTCCCAAGGCATCTAAGGCACAGGATTCAGAAGAAAGAATCGAAAAATTCTTGTCATTATATTCTAGTGTTCCATAACAAAGCGGTTTATGGCCTGTCGGATCTCTTAAACCATAAATATCCCCTTCATTGGTTAGTAATACCAAAGTAAACCATCCCTCAACGGTTTTTAATAATCGATTTAATATCTCTAACCATGTTTCGCTTGTATCGAAAAAAGTTTCTATTAGAGTAGCGATGAGTTCGATATCAGTTTTTCCGGCAAATATTCTTCCTCTATCTCTCAATCTCTTTACTAAGGTATTATAGTTTTGAATTATTCCATTCATAGCAACAGAAAATTCAAGTTTTTCCGACTTGAACTGATATGGTTGAGTATCTTTTACGGAATGAGCCCTTGGAGCACTGCAAGAAACATGACCGATCCCGCTATTTCCGGTGTAGCCCTTCAATTTTTTAGGTGTTAATACTTTGGAAACAATACCTCTATTTTTATATGAATATATAAATCCCTTCGAATTATATACAGACATCCCAGCAAATATTTGACCACGGTGCTGAATTGACATTAAACCCGTATAGATTTGCCCTCCAACCGAAAAATTTGGATCATTACAGTTAATTCCAAATACTCCGCAATACTCTCTCATTTCTAATTACTTATTCTCCAATTATGATAATTGAACTAGATTTCCATAAGATCCGGAATTTTCGAATCATATAATTCTTCCATCTTTTTCAAATTTAACACAAATGATTCGGTTTTCAAACCACTCACAGATATTTCCGGTGTATTAGAGACATTTCCAATCTTTCTAATGAAAACCTTATTTTTTTCAGCAAGATCTTTAATTTCTGAAAAACTCTCGGGAGCTGTTTCTATAACGAATCTGCCATGTGATTCACTAAACAATAACTCATCATCCCTCATATTTTCATCCAATAAATCGGATAATTCTAAATCTGCTCCAAGTAAATTTTTGAATCCCAATTCAGCGATCGTAATGAGAAAACCACCTTTATTTACATCATGATTCGCTTTCACTAGATTCTGTTTATAGAGTTCTTCTAAAAATTTCCAAGTATTTTTTACTTCTTCTTCATATACTATAGGAGGATTACCTCCTTCCTGATCATATAAAACTGAATGATATTCCGAACCCCCTAATTCTGAGCGTGTTTTCCCTATCAATAAAATATCATTTCCAGGGTTTTTAAATGATTGAGTAATTATGTTTTCCTCACCCTCAATTAAACCAACCAGCATTACTACTGGAGCACCTTTAATTGCAGTTTTGGTAACCTCATCCTCGTTATATAAAGAAACATTGCCTCCAATGACGGGAATTCTCAATTCTTTACAAAAATCTGCCATTCCACGTACTGATTGAGAAAAATACCAGAACGACTCAGGTTTCTCAGGATTACCAAAATTACAACAGTTTACCATAGCTTTTGGTTTAGCCCCATTAGCAATAAGATTTCCGCTTACTTCAACTAGACCACCTTTTGCTCCATTATATGGGTCAATATAACAGTGTTTTGAATTCGTACCTACACTTGTAGCGATGTATTTATCTGTCCCAATGATCCTTAAGACTCCCGAATCACCATCTCCACATTTTATCACTGACCTTACTCCAACTTCATGATCATACTGCCTATATACCCATTTTTTATTACAGATATTCTCTGAAGCAATTAATTCATAAACTATCGCTTTTAAGGGCTTTTTAAGTTCTGGAGTCTTTTGTGCTTTTAATCCTTTAATATATTCTGGTTCTTTTTCTTCCCTATGAACCGCTGGGGCCTCTGATAGGGCTCTGGCAGGCAGTTCAACGACCAATTTCTCTCCATCATAAACTTTTAAAACTTTTGAATCATTTGTTTTTCCTATTACCGCGAAATTCATCTCATATTTTCTAAAAACATCTAAAACTTCTTCTAATCCCTCTGATTTAACTATAAATGCCATTCTTTCCTGAGATTCTGACAACATAATCTCAAAAGAGTTCATCCCTGGTTCTCTGGTAAATATCTTATTTAGATCTACCTTAGCTCCCGTATCTCCATCGCCGCATAGTTCACTCAAAGCGCATGAAAGACCCCCTCCACCAAGATCTTTTAGACCTCTAACATAACCAGTTTTGAGAGCTTCTAAAGTAGATTCAATGATTAATTTTTTTGTGAAGGGATCTCCAATTTGAACAGCTGGTCGATCAGCTTCTGATTGTTCAGTCAAAGTCCTTGATGCGAATGTAACCCCATGAATCCCGTCTCTTCCAGTAGAGCCCCCCATTAAAACAATATAATCGCCTGGGTTTGAGGCTTTACTCGGAGCGTGTTCAAAGTCTTCTATAGTGCCTAATCCTAAACAAGCAACATTAACAAGACAATTATGCTGATAACTACTATCAAATTCAACTTCTCCACCCACAGTCGGGATTCCAGTACAATTACCATAATCTGCGATTCCTTTTACAACATACTTAAAGAGCCAGCGAGAATGAGGATTATCCTCTAACTTTCCAAATCTTAAGGGATCTAATAAAGCAATCGGTCTAACGCCCATACACAAAATATCACGAATTATCCCCCCAATACCAGTAGCGGCTCCATGATAAGGTTCAATAGCGGAGGGATGATTATGAGATTCAATTCGAAATGCCAAACAATATCCATCTCCAATATCAATTACACCCGCATCCTGTCCTGGTCCCGCGAGTACATAATCATAATTTTTTTCCGCATCTTCGAAATCCTTTAATTTTGGCCGAGAAGATTTATAAGAGCAATGTTCAGAATGCATCACATCAAACATTCCCCATTCTGTAAGACTTGGTTCCCGTTCAAGCGTTCCTTTAATCTCTTTAATTTCTCTATTTGTTAAATCAACTTCTAATTCGTCCCCTTCCTTACCTACTTTCGGCATTTTTAGTTTCCTCCATTTTTAATGAATTCAATCATAGAATTAAAAAATAATTTCCCATGTTCTGTTGCATTTGGACTTAGGATAGACTCTGAAGCTCTTTCAGGATGGGGCATTAACCCCAAACAATTTCTTTCCAAGTTACATACTCCCGCAATATTTTCCATCGATCCATTTGGATTTGAAGTAGGTAGAATCTCACCCTCGGAAGAACAATATTTGAATATTATTTGATCGTTTTCTTTTAATTCCTTTAAATTATCTGTAAAATATCTTCCTTCTCCGTGTGCGATAGGAATGTCTAATACTTGATTTTTATCCATTTGATTAGTAAATGCAGTATTATTACTTTCAACACGAATATTTACCCATTTACAAATAAATTTTAGAGAATCATTCTGAAGGAGAGCACCAGGCAGAAATTGAGCTTCAGTAAGGATTTGAAATCCATTACATATACCAATTATGGGTCTCCCATCTTTTAACATAATTCTAGCTTCTTCCATTGCTGGACTATGCGCGGCAATTATACCAGATCGTAGATAATCTCCAAAGGAAAACCCTCCTGGCAGAATTACAGCATCAAACTCAGATTCTTTGAAATTATTGTGCCACACTAATTCTGCTTCTATTTTAATTACATCATTTAGGACATGAACAGTATCTAAATCGCAATTAGAACCCGGAAATCGGATAATAGCTACTTTTAGAGTCATTTTTCTTCTTGCTTTATTACATTTAATATAGTTAAATTTTGAGTTACAGGATTAAATATTCTTAATTCATTACACATATCTTTCACTATCTTCTTTGCCTTCTCCTTATTCTCTGCACCCAAATATATTCTTAAATATTGACCTGTCCTAACATTACTTACTGAAACATAGCCCTTTTTAGCAAGGAGATCCTTTTGAATTGTTTCTCCAACGGGATCACGTGCTTGAGCCTTATTCTCCAGTACTACTTCCACGATAAATTTTGATATTTCCATTTTTAAACAAGAAAAGTTTGTTATATTAAAAATAGTTTTTATTAAGCCATAAATTTTTTCCTAAGGGTCAATAAAAGATATAAAAACCAATCTTCTGTTTTTTCTTAGTTTTAAGAAGGCAGATTCTAACTTTAGAATTAATGGAAGAATGAAATTTTTATCAACCAATTGATATGTGGGCTATTTCCTATTCTTTTAATTTTTAAGGATAAGTAAAACTTACTATAACTAAGACTAAAAGCGATAATAAAATAAATCCAACCCCTCTGCTTAACAATCTTGGCAATTTATTTTTTTCTAATTCATTGCTTGCCGTTTTTTTGATTGTGAAGAAGTCTTTTAGAATATAAATAATACCAACAACAACTAAGCCGAAGTGCATGAAAAGGAAAATAATATTAAAAATATTCATTATAAAAAGATACTGTAGATTATTATATAAGCTTTTTTATTGGAATTTTCTTTGAAAATATCTAAAAGTACCCTGCATTTTTTAGATTTTTTCTGATTCTCTCAGAAACATCTCCAACATTTGCTTCGAATTCTAATCCAGTTATTCGCTCGAAACTTCTCATATATCGCTTTGCTAATGTAATCTTTATTTCATCCGTAATTTTTGGAATGTCTTGCTCTGGTTTAATATCGGGAAAAAGTTCGGGATAATTTTCCATTAACCACCCTCTAAAAATTTCCTTATCAAGAATCTCGGGTTCTTCTCCTTTACTAAATCTTTCTTCATAAGTATCTAATATCCAAAACCTTGACGAGTCCGGAGTATGAATCTCATCAATAACCATCAATTCTCCATCATATATTCCAAATTCATATTTAGTATCAACCAGAATTAATCCATTTTTTTTACAATACTCTTGACCATATTCAAAAAGTTTAAGGGCAGCTTTTTCCATAGCTTGGTATGTATCTTTATCGACTATTTTATCTCGGATAATTTTATCTTTAGAGATGTAAATATCGTGACCTGATTCTGCTTTAGTAGATGGGGTAACTAATATTTCTTCAAGCTTCTCGTTCTTTTTTAACCCCTCTGGGGGCATAAGACCTGAAGTGGGGTTTCCCTTTTTATAATTACGCCATGCAGTTCCAGTCAGATAGGCCCTAATGATGATCTCAATGGGAATTGTTTCGCATTGCCTTGTCACCGAAACGTTAGGATCTGGAACTTCTATTAAATGGTTTTTTACGATATTTTTGGTCTTTTCAAACCAGAATGCAGACATCTGATTAAGCATTTGGCCTTTAAAGGGAATCGTAGTGATCACCCTATCAAATGCGGAGAGTCTATCAGATGAGATGATTATTCTTTTTTTTCCTTGGGTATAATTATCTCTTACCTTCCCACGATATAACTCGCCCAAATCAGAAAATTCGGTCTTTTCTAATGTCTTATCCATCTGTTCACTAATTTTTTTCTCTATATCTTCAACATCCATAGTCAAAATAATTGAGAAAATTATAAAAATTCTATTTCTTTTAATTATTAATTAAGAAATATCAAGAATTTAGATTTATTTATTACCTTTTCTGATATGAACCATCCTTAAATTCTTGTTTGGGGTATTTCAAGGAGTTTTTTTTCATTTTTCTTATAAACGATTGAGTTATATCCAATTCAAGTGAATTGACTAGACTTATAAGATAAATAAAAACATCGCTAATTTCATCGCAAATATCAGAATAAAGTTGTTTATTTTTTGAGATTTCCTTCTTAGTATATTTTTTAAATAGGAAAAGCTCCGAAAGCTCAGCCGCTTCAATTTGTAAGGCTTGAATTAGATTTTTAGGAGTTTGAAAATC
>CAZZIC010000152.1:0-10075 GCA_964653985.1 uncultured archaeon
AAAAGGATTTACAAAAAAAATGGAAGAAAATAATCTGGCATATTATATTAATCCACCTGATCTTAATTCGGTTGGTTTAACTATAGAAATGCTTAATGATTAGAGCATTTCATACTATCCGACATCCTAATATAATTAAATATGTTTTTTTTGAAATATCTCCGAATCCTAAATCGTCCAGTTTAGATAATTTTAATCTCGATTCAGTTAAAAAATATGGTCCTAAAATCGATAGAAAGGCAGTCTTTATATAATCTATTAACCAAGACCACTTTGAGGCAAGTTCCTCTTCCTTAATCCCATTTCTTTTTAAAAATTCTCTAAATTCTTAAGTCCGAGATTTATTCAGAGATTGGTATTTTTCAATCTTTAGGAGTTTAAATACTGATACAAATATAACTATTTTAAATAAAATATTCTAAAGATATTTTTTAAAAATATAAAAAAAGATAATCAAAATATAAAACTATTTATAATTCCTACAATGATAATAATAACAATTATTGCTCGGGATAATAATGTTGAGAAATTGTCTAATAGAATGGATTCCAATATTTATTTCTGTTACTGAAAAATAATCAATTTTTGTAGCAAAGCCTAATTTTGCTTCAAAAATGGAATTAAAAAATTTAAAAGTAAATTTTTCTAAAGAAACAAAAGTTGGAATTTCATTACATTCATAGGTAAGTTTAATCCTTTCTTTGCACCTAATATCTTTAATTTGTTTTTTGAATTGTTCTAAAAAATGTGCACTTAAGGATAGGTAATCGGTAAGGTTTCCCGTGTCTAATAGTACATAACTTAAAGCCATTCTTGCGAATTCATGATCTCTAATAACTATAGGTTCAGGAGTTATAAAATTTTCAAATCCTATCCAATTATTGTTTATCCTTATTTTTAGACATTTTATATCAAATTTGAGTTTAGCGTTAAAACCCAATTTTTTTGAAAGTCTTTTGATCCTTTCTATTTCAAACGTCATTATCTTTAAAAATTATTCAAAGAAAATTATATCGTCCTTTGAAACTTTACCTTCTTTTATCAAATTTTCACATTCATCATAAAGTGATTTCTTATCCTTTTCATGAGCTAGTAATTTAAAACCATCTTTTGTTTCTTTAAATACAATTAAATCATTATTATATTTGCGTTTTTGGCTCTCTATCCAATCAGTCCTATTAATAAATTCTAAATCTTCTTTAAATTTAATGTTCATATCTTCTAATATAATTGAATTTTCTAACCTTTCCTCAATATTTTCAATTCTCTGGTTTATTTGAGTTGCGAAATGATTGAAGTTTTCTTCAAGATTAGATAAACTTTTCTTTAAAGTTTTAATATTATCATTGAGTGTGCTAGAAGGGGGTGTTATAAAGATTTGATTAAATATTTGTTTCATAGAAAAACTAGTTGTTTTATTGTTCTTTAGATTTCTTTCCAGATCTTTTTTTAACTCCTTAAAACTCTTAAGTCTTCCTTCTTTTTTATCTAATTCATTTCTAAGATCATTAACTAATTGACAACCAGCGCATCCTTTAGCTCCAAAAGATTTATCAAGTTCAATATCCATTTTTATCCCTCGCTTTTAAATAATTTTATAACATCATTTATCAATTTAAAATTACCTTCTAAATTTGACAATTTTTTATCAGAAAATTCAATTATGAAATTTAGTCCTTTAAATTTCTCATCTTCATAAAATTCTATTTCTTTTATTCCCAGTTTAGATTGATTAACTTCAAAATTTATTGAATGTAAAACCAATTCTCCAATTTGATCACTAATCTCAGAATTGAGTTCTATTTTTCGCCTAAATTGAAAATTTTCATCTTGATATAAATTAGTTTTTTTATCTACTCTTAAAAAATTACATAATGTTATTCTAAAATCTTCTTTACTATATTTATCTAATTCTCTAAAAATTTTGGGATAAAGGGATTTCTCAATTTTTTCGTTAATATTAAGTAATTCTAAATCTTGATCCATTCTACATTCAAATTTCAAATGAAACTGAGGTTTCTTTAGTTTCTCTTTCGCTTTCTTGTATATTTCTTTGTGTTTACGGATTTTATAATCGATTAATTCTATTTGGTTATCATCATCTAAATTTTCTCGCTCTTCTCTTAAATTTTTAAGTATTTTCTTATTTTTTTCTTTGATTCCGTCTAAAGTTATATATTCAAATTCAAAAAATAAAAGCAAAGAAGGGATTGTTTCACGCTTTCTAAAATAAAAATTTTGCTTATCAAATTGCTTTGGAACTTTTAAAAAATTGATCTTTTTCAAAAATTCAATTAGTTTACCTTGAGAAAAATCAGAATCATCTATTTTAAAATCACTACATAGACAAATTCTTGACCCTTCTTTTAAATTCATAATTCAATTATATTATATTTTTAGTTTAACTAGAAATATCTTTCAATAATATTTATATATAAATTTATTCATAAACCTTTATTTTTTTTGTGTTTAATTTAACAAAAAATTGGATCGAATATCAATTCTACTAGCATTAAATATCAATTTTTTCTTAAATTACGATCTATGGACATTCTAAAATAAAATGTATTGAGTTATTTTAAAAAACTCTACCCTTTTATTTCAAAGTTTTTTAATCAGATTTGTATATTAACTCTCAGTTTCAATCTTAATTTTTCTGAAGTCTACAAATTCTTAATTATTGTGATTTTTAAGCCTAATATAATTTCTTTCGAACTATTCATAATTCTGAAAATGATTGAAGATGAATAAGTCCAAATTCCGGGATATAAGGATAAGAATAAGGACAATATAAATAAAATTGATAATGAGACCTTAAATTACTGATCACATCTCGGAAATGAAGAGAGAGGCTTATGTCAAGATCTTAAAGACGTTCTCTTTACTTATTCCTTTATTGGGATTTATAGGTAACACCGTAAACTAAAGCAAAATATAAAAGGATGTAAGGGATTTACTTGCCCCAATATTTGAATAAGGGGATCTAAAAGACATCATATGCTAATAACGATTTACAAATTATATGTTCATTCAGTTTTATCCTTTAAAACAATGAAAATAAAATAAAGATAAGCATTATAAATGTTATAAAAATTATAATAGATTTTAGGTGAACTTAAGTGGGTACAGTTATGCTAAAGGAGGATACGAAAAAAAAATTAACGATGGTTGCGGCAGATTTACAGAAGAAAACAGGGGAACGTGTAGATTTTGATACTGCGATTTCCTACTTAATTGACAGATATCTTGAAGAAAGTAAAGATTGGGAAAAATTTGCTGAATTCTGTGAACCTTTAGAGAAAGTAACTAAAGAGGAACTTCTAGACGAACTTTATAAAGGGAGAAGAGAAGATGAAAAAAATTTAGTGGCAAATGATTCAAGTTGTTTAATCGCTCTCCAAGCAGATGAAAAGTTAGCTAAAAGAATTAATCAAAATTTAGTTGAAAACTGGGATGCGTATTGCTCTGAAATGGCCATTCTGGAGCTTCATTATGTCCTATGTCGCAATTCAAATCTGAAAACAGCTCAAAAAAAAGTTGAAGCTTTTGTGAATAGTAATGTAATCGAAATTATCCCAGTTAGAGAATTGTTAAAAGAAGCTTCACGTCAAAAATGTGAGAGGGCTATCGCAATAGCAGATTGCCTAACTATTGCTTTAGCAAAAAATATAAATGGAAAAGCAATTTTTTATCGAAAGGAAACAGAATTAAAAAATGCTATTAAGAAAAAACCATTTGAAGTTGAACTAATTTTCCTTTCAGAGGAACTATAAGGAAGGCCTTTCATTCTTATAATCGAGTTAAACCCTTTAAATATCTGTGTGCTTTGTTTGCTTTTCTTTTTCTAAGTATTGTAGCAAGTTATTAGCAAATTTTTCCGCTCGTATAAGGTCTTCTGCATTCGGTCTTCCTTTATTGATGCCCCCAAAAATCTTTAGGAATGAATTAGTGTTCCAGCCAGCACATATGAATTCATCAATAATATTGTATCCTTTTAAGTGTAATTTCTCTCTAAGTGAATTATGATTTTTCAAGAGTCTCTCGTTAGATGAAGAATCATTTTTGATCAAACTTCGAGGAGTTCCATCGGTGGAGAAAATAAATGCCTTTTTTTTCTTTACCTGAGATATTTTATCAGCAAGCTCCAGCAAAAGTTTATGATGCTTTCCTCCATATATTCCCGAACCAAAGCCTATTAAATTATACTCTTGTAGTTCTTTTGCCTCGATCTTATTGGGTGCCTTTATTTCTGCGTCAAGAACATGGGCAAAAACATCCGCAATTTTTCTCGTATTACGGTGATGATATGAATATAAAATTATAAGCGAATTTACACTTTTATTCAAGACCATCCCTCATTTTATAGAATTTATTTAAATATTTTTTCAGAGTATGATATATATTTATATTTATCAATTCAAATTTGTAGAGTTTGATCATATAGTAAACAAGTAATGATGATTGATAAAAAGTTTAGAGGGGACCAATTTTTGCCACAGAAGACCAATAAGGCTCAAAAAATCACTCAAAAAAGCAAAAATCATCATTTCTGCCTTGATGGGACTATATGAAGAAAATATTTCGATTATAAAATCGTGAAAAATTTATATTAATAAGAATTTTCTTTAAAAGCTATGTATTTCTTAAAATCACGATATCGATGAGAAAAACTAATTGAGTGTGGAGAGCAAGCGTATGGAAGAAAAATTTGATACCTATGAAAAGATGGGTTCAGAAGATATCATAATCCAGTGCGAAGATCTTTATCGAGATTACGAGATTGGAGATTTTATCGTACGAGCGGTGGATAATGTTTCTCTGAATGTAAGGAAGGAAGAGTTTTTGGCCATCGCGGGACCTTCGGGAGCGGGAAAGACTACCTTACTAAATCTGCTTGGAGGGTTAGACTCGCCCACCAAAGGGACAATTAGAAGTTTTGGAGTGCTGATGTCCGATCTCTCCGAGGAGTCTTTAGCAACGTTTCGATTAATGTATTGCGGATTTATTTTCCAAAACTATAATCTAATCTCGACCCTGAGTGTTGCAGAGAATATTATGTTTCCGATGAGTTTAGCGGGAGTATCCTTAGCGGATCAAAGAAGACGCGCTGCTGAATTAATCGATCTGGTAGAATTGTCCGAACGAAAAGAGCATCTCCCTTTTCAGCTTTCCGCTGGAGAGCAGCAAAGAGTAGCTATCTCAAGAGCGCTTGTAAATAATCCTCCCGTGGTTATCGCTGACGAACCCACAGCCAATTTGGATACAAAAACCGCAAAGATGATTACAAATATATTTACGGAGCTTAAAAAGGAGGAGGAAAAATCTATAATCTGCGCAACCCATGATAAAAAGCTTTTAAACTTAGCTGACAGAGTTATTTATTTCGAAGATGGCAAAATAAAAGAAGACATATTATAATAAGGGTTTAAGTTATAATCCTCAATACCCAAACAAAAATTAAAGAAATTAAAAATAAAAGAAAAGAAATTAAAAATGTCCTTAGATTTCGCGCTAAAAGATTTCTACAGAAAAAAAGAACAGACGTATCCTTACCTCTTTACGATCATCTTAGTTGTAGCATTATCTATTTTTTCCGTTTATTTGACAATATCTATAAATTTGGGAACAATGAGTCAAAAAACCCTTTTTTCTGGAGCAATAACTCTAGTCTATACACAATTTTATAATCTAATCCTTATCCTTATTCTTATTCTTTCTACTGTCATCGTTTTAATTGTACTCATTTCTCTTATATTGAGCAAGAAGAAGGATATTGCCATAATGAAGGCTCTTGGAACATTACCCGAATATTTATATGGATTTTATTTAATTGAAGTTTATATTATTTTTTTAATTGGATTTGCGATAGGGTCTCTTATAGGCTTCTTAATATACGGTATATTCTATGTTCTCTTATCATTTTTTCCCATTCAGTTAATTTTCACTATTGATATTTTGTATATCCCATTGTTTCTCTTAGCGTGTCTCATTGGTATCTTTTTGATTCCTGGTCAATTTCTAAGGAAGATCGGAAGCGAAAAGGTTTCGAGGGCTCTGTCAAAAGATATTAAACATAATTATAATGCGTCAAAAAAGTTAACTGTCATCCCACGCTGGTTGATCTCGCTTGGATATAATCTCAAAATGGCGGTAATAAACTCGATTCGTCAGAAAGCGAGATTTCTTAGATATTTGGTGGTATTTTCTTTGATCATTTTAACGATTTTTACCTTAGGATTAGGTTCAATTGTAATAAATAGTTCTTCACAAGCATGGATTCGTAAATCGCAAGGTGAGAATGTTCTTGCCATCGGTCATAAAGATGTGACGAGTAATTATTCAATGATGTATCAAATGTTTTCAGACTCTCAAATTGCCGTCCAAGAAAATTCCTTGAATTTTGGGCAAGAAAAATATTTCTTTAATGAATCTGATTTAAATGAATTAAATGATATAGAACAAATTAGCAAAGTTGATAAAAGAATTATTCGATTTTGTGATTTAAAAGAATTACGTGGGATCATTTATTATGAAGAAGGGGGATATCAACGTGTAGGCAAGCAGAGAGCAGGTAGCTACCCAATTATGGGGGTAAACTCCGATAATCTGATCCCCAATTTTGAGATCGAAGGACGATTTTTTGATGAAACAGACTACTATTATAATATGTGCGTAGGAGATGGACTTGCTTATAATTTTTTCGATTATGCTCTTAGTCAAAGTTTAGAGTTAGAGTCTTTCAATAAAATATTTCACATCTCGGGAGTGGTTGTTGATAGTTTTTATAACGGGTATGCGGGATACGTAGATTTGGACGAATTTCAAGAAGTTATTAACGTCTCTTCGGATAGTGTAAATATTGTCTTAGTTCAATATTCAGGAGAACTTTCAGAACTGGAAAACAGATTGACACCAATTATTCAAAAAACCTTGGGAGATGATTTTAAAATTATGGCTTTGGATGGGATCTTTCAAGATAACGTGAATGCATTAAGAAGCTTAATGGTATATCCTCTCTTTATGATTTTTATCATTAGTATCATTGGAATATATTCACTTTTTAATTATCAAAAAGCGGGATTAGCAGAGAAAATTCGGGACTTTTCAATTATCAGAGCTGTTGGAGCAAAATATCGATCTATTAGGCGGATTCTGTTTTTTGAAAGTTTATTTATTCTCGTTCCATCCTCTTTGATAAGTCTTGCCATGGGCATGATTATAAACTCCATAATTCTTATCGATCCAATCTCACTACCTCCCATATATGTACCATTCGTTATGATGGGAGTAATCCTTGTGATATTTTTAGCGTTTCATCTTATAGGTTTAAGATCGATACTCAAGAAGATTAAAAACTATTCAATTAAGGGATTTACTCTCCCATAAATTTCCTTTTATTCCTCTTACAATAATGAAATAAAAAGAATTTAAGAATTTGAATCCTATTATTTATATAGGTTTTTCTCAAATATGAATCCAAATTTAAGTAAAAAATGATGATCATATGGAACAGATGAATGAACAAGATCTCAAGGCCCGAATTGACGACTTAGAAATGGAAATTGATAATAAAGAGGTTCAAATTGTCTCTTATCTGGATAAAATAGAAGGGCTCAAAGAGAGAATAATGAAACTTGAAATGCTCATCTCAGATAAAGATTTGGAAGATTCAGATTTGGATGATTCTGATCTGGATTCTAAATCTCGATTACGGGAAAGATTTGACCAACAAGAGAAAGAAATTAGAGATCTGAAGAATCGAATGGGATTTCTAAGAAAAGAAAAAATCCAGCTTCAAAAAAGATTAGAGAATCTGACCGAAAAAGAGAATAAAAAATATGAGTCCACGGTAATTAGAATTGAGGAGAAAAAACCTCCTTTGGACACCCTAGTTAAAGACTTACAAGCTCGGATCAATAAACAGAAGATTATCATAAAAAATTTGACCGAAGAAAAGCCAAATCTCGCAAAATACGAGGAGAAACTGAAACACAAAGAGGAGCGTATTGGAGAATTAGAGGATAAAATTTCCGAGATACAATCTTCTATGGCAAAGAAAAATAAAGAAATCGCTGAACTAAAAAAAGAACTGTCAAAAAGTCAAAAACAAGAAATCAAGGACAAAAAAACGCCCAGTTCGACAAATATTCATATGTTTTCGGGGTTAACAGAAGAACTACAAGAGAAACTTAATAAATCAAGAATTGAAATTAAAAATCTTCAAGAGAAGTTACGAGATACTAAGTCAGAAAGTCTTTTCGAAAATGGAGAAAAACTTAAAGATGAATTAGATCATCAAAATGTTCTTATTGGTAAATTACAGACTAAATTAGAAGAGGAAAGACAAATCCTTGAGAATAAAATTGAGGAATATAATGATATCAAGGAAGAAGCTGAAACATATTACTCCCAATGTGAAGAACTGAAAGATCATATCGAGGAGAAAGATAAAAATATTGAAGAACTCAAACAACAAATCAAGAACTTAAAAGCGGAAACGGAAAAATCCTCTAAAACGGCAGAAGATTCCTATACAAAAGTTAGATTAAACGAGTTAAAGGACCTTGTGGAGGAATTGAAAAAGCAAAATATTCAGCAAAGAACGGAAATTCAAAAATTAAGACAACAAAAATAAATTCTATATTTAAGGATTCACTTTATGCATTACTATGGATCTTATCATCCTTGGATCATCTGCGGCTGTTCCTACGTTAGAACGGAATTTATCCAGTATTGCTATCAGATTTAGATCAGAAACAATTTTATTTGATGCGGGTGAAGATCTCCAAAGGAGATTAATCCAAGCGAATTTGAAGTTTAATAAACCTTTAAGGATTTTTATAAGTCATTTCCATGGAGATCATATTATTGGCTTGCCGGGCTTACTTTTTCGGTTTAGCTTGATAAATAGAGATGCTCCACTGACGATCACTGGGAAAAGAAATTTATTTCTTTATCTCTACCTTCATAGGAAAATTTTAGGTCTTCATGCTGAATATCCGCTTACAGTTCAAGAAATCGATCCGAAACAGAATAGACTCCTAATTTATGAAGGCCTTGATTCCCAAACCCCTGTAAAAGAAGTAGAAATTAAGGATAACATTATATTTGAAACTAATCGTTATAAAGTTAAATATGTAAAAGTTGCTCATTCCGTTGAATCTTTTGCCTATGCTTTTGAAGAAAATCTACGCTATGGTAAATTTCATCCCGAAAGGGCAAAAGAGCTCGAGATCCCGCAAGGTCCATTGTGGGGGGTTTTACAATCCGGTGAAACTATTACTCATAAAGGAAAAACAATAGATCCGTTAGCAGAGGGAATTGTTGATCCAAAAAGACCTGGAAGGAAAATAACATATTCTGGGGATACAATGCCTTGTAAATCTTTAATAGAGCTGGGAATGGATTCAGATATTTTAATTCATGAGGCTAGTTTTCGGAAAGACCTTCAAGATATCGCAACGGAAAAGAATCACTCGACATCGGTTGATGCGGCGGAAGATGCCAAAAAAATGAACGCAAAAAAGCTTATTTTAACACACATATCTTCCAGATATCAAGAAGATGCGGAAGAGTTACTCAAAGAGGCTCAAGAAATTTTTCCAAATACGATATTAGCCAAAGATCTAATGAAATTAAAGATCAAAAAAGATTAGCCAAAAATTTTTATTAAAATTTTCTTGTCCTAACAACATTAGGAAAAAAATAAGAAGTAATATAAATTAAATTTATCCTCTTAATTATACTGCCAAGTTAATAGTAAGTTCCTTTATCAGAGTATAAAATAGAGATAGGGGTTATAAAAAAGGTTTGAATTGAAGCTAAGGGTTTTAATTTCCACCAGCGATATGGGGAAGGATAACAACTTCAGAGTTTTCGTCTATTGTCGTGGAGGGGTCTGCACGTTCTCCATCTACGAGTATTCCGAAATATTTATCCTCTAAGTTTAATTCTTTTAATAAATCTCCCACGGTCATTGTTTTTTCTGGAGAAAAGGTTTCGTATACTCCTGTGTTAAGGAGTTCTTCCATTTTTTGCATATTCTAATTAATCAACCTATTATTTGTAATTATTA
>CAZZIC010000153.1:0-10036 GCA_964653985.1 uncultured archaeon
AGACATTATATTTGCTCACTTTGTAATACGGAGATCTCAGATAGAGAACGCCCCGAAAAGTGTTTCAATTGCGATTCTACAGACTTTATTCCCGATGTTTTCCATTTTCCGAAAGAATGGAACTATGCAAATAAACCTAAAAAAAACCACATAATTGAGAGATGATAAAGAATGAACGATCAAGATATAATACCCCTTGTTAACCCTATTTTTTTAAATACAAATTAAATCTTAACATTTATGTTATATTTACTAAATTCATCAATAAGTTGTTCTGTATAGTAATATAATAATCCATTCATCCCAAGATATTCCGACATTTTCACATTCCTTTTCTCATCATCGATTAACAATGCTTCAGAAGGTTCACATTCAATATAATCCAACAGGACTCTATGGAAATCAAGATCATTTTTATTCATTTGAAAATCATAAGAAAATAAATAATCATCAAAATATTTAAGAAAGTTATAACGGTTATCCAAGAATTCAATGCGTTCTTTAATATTTCCCGAAAAGATTAAAAGTCTATATTTTTCGCTTAAGTTTCGCACTATTACGTCTATATTAAAATGTGGGACATAAGCTCCGAACCAAATATTCCTGATGTGTTTCTTATTCACCTCGTCAATTCCTAACTTTTCAAAGAATCTTGTTTCGAACTCGTCCATTGTAATCAACCCAAGCCTTATTTTAAAACCCTCTTCACGATATTTACTACTAAAAGTTTGATAAACAAGATCTCTATCCTCAATTTCATAAATATCAATAATCCGTTCTATAGCGAGATAGGATCCACGGGTGAAGTAAACTCCTCCTAAATCCCACACGATTGTCTTAATTTCATTCATAGATAAATCAGAATTAGTATTATATTTTTTAAAAAGTAACTTTGTTTATAATCTTATAGAGAGGGGTTAAAGAAATCTCAATCAAATAGAATTATTAAATGTAATTTGTTATATTATCAACTTAAATTGATGATAATGAAAAGATTCATTCTGAAAAAGTTTGTAAAAGACTTTCACAATCCTCTAAAATTTCTTCTACGTCTCTCTTTAAATTTTTAGCATCTTCTTTAAAATTATTTTTATCAATGCCTACAACATAACCATCGCTTGTCATCAGATGCCCGAATAGCACCTTGAAACCATCTACGTGCTCTTTTTAAGGCTTTTCTTGTAGTTTCATAATTATTCATAATTCAATCATTTCACCGAACTTAATATCCTTTCTTTTCCAATAAAAATCATTCTCATTGATGTATATTCTTTTTAAATCCTTTTCTTCTATTCGTTTTTGATAACTTGTTATTAATTTCGACCCAATATCTTTAGGATCATACAAAATAATCCCATCTAAAGCAATATCATAAAATAAGGTTCTGAATTTCTTAAGATCATTTACACTTAAAGACAGAATTTGTATAGTATGATATTTGTATTTTTCAAAAACTTCCTTTGTTCTACATTTTTCATAAAAATCTATTAATATTTCAGATATTTTATATTCGTCATTTTCCTCAAAATAATCATTAGATAAAATTAGTAAAAGATCAATATCACTTTCCTTGTCCCAACTCCCTCTTGCAACCGACCCGTATAAAATTATGGAAATTAGATCCTTTTTCAATCTTTCCTTAATATAATTAAGATATTCTTTAAGATATTCTCTAAAGAATTTTGGAACGTTAGAAAAACCTTGTTGAATTTTCATCGATTTTTTCATTTGAATAGTATCAATTAAGTGTTATTAAACAATCTTAATTGATAAGAATATCTATTAAAGCATTTAACCTTAATCACAAGCTAAGACCAATGGCGGTATATTATAATATATATTTAATTAAGATTGGATTATTTTTTATAAGAATCATATATATTATTTCTAAGCACTTTTTAATATAAAAGATACAGAAAATAACCAACTTAAAATGTCTGAATGGAAAAGTAACATTGATGAGGCCCAAACAGAAGAAATTAACTTTCACTGCACTGGATGAGGCATCGTTGATGGCTTAATTTATTGTTCCCGTAAAATAAAGCAATACTTTAAAAAAAAGAATTCTCATAAAAAAGATTCATAAACTTCTCAAAAATTAGACCAAAAATATTAGGGTTTAATTTTAAAGGGTTTGCATCCCTGAGAGTACAGTTTTACCCTTTTTCTTCATTATCGATTTATTCTAAATACTTTAATGGCCTTCCTACTCCTATATAATAGATCTTTCTTGGAAGTTCATCATAATCATAGATATTGTGGCAATCTATTATTACTTTAAGATCTTTACATTCCTTTAAAAACTCCTTAAATTCATCCGTATGAAATTCATCATGGTCTGTATGGATGACGACCATCGGATAGTTTTTTCTGATAAACTTATAATCTGGTGCAACCTTTAGTCCAGCAACTTTTTCCCTCGTGTAAAAAGGGTCATATAATTTTAAAGAAGCGTTATAATCTTTTAAATCCTCAATAATAGGTAAAGCCGAAGAGATTTGGATATCCTTAACATTTGCTTTATAACTTACACCCAAAAATGCTATTGGTGTTCCGGCTATTGGATAACCTATTTTATTTAAACCTTCAAAAATTAGTTCTGTAATATGTGAAGGCTGCCTTTGATTAATTTCTGTTGCAACTCGGACTAAGTTAGGAGTGAAAGATACTTTATATCCATCATCAATAAGATAGTAAGGGTTACTAGGAAGACAAGGCCCTCCAACTCCTGGTCCTGGATAATGGGGCAGAAAATTATATTTCGAAGCAGCTCCTTTTAGAACTTCCATATAATCAATATTTAATCTCCTCATCAATTGTGCAATTTCATTTGCAAAGGCAATATTGACAGCACGAAAAATATTTTCAATTAATTTAATAGAATTCGCGGTACGAGGATTACTTACAGTAACAATCTTGACTCCATAAACCGTTTTATAGAAATATGAAACTAACTCATTTGTGAACTCATTACTTCCACCGACGATTCGAGGTACTGTGACGAGATTTTCCATTATATATCCCGGATTGGCTCTCTCAGGACAGGAAGCAACCCAAAAGTCTTCATTTACGTTTAATCCAGAACGTTGTTCAATAGTTGGAATTGCATGCTTTTCAACGTAGTTAGGTCCAAGAGTAGGTTCGAAGATTATAACTTTATTTTTTAAATTCATTTTTAGAGAACCTATATCCTCCACAACATTATCTATGATAGTATAATCGGGAATTTTTTGCTCTGTTACAGGGGTAGGGACACATATTAGTATAATGTCTGCTAAGGGCGCATATTTCTCGAAATTCGTAGTTGCTAGGAGTTTCCCTTCACTTGTTACCTTTTCTAGTGCTTCCGGAAGATCTGGTTCATCTAAAACAAAAGGAATGGGCGGATTCCCCCCACCTTGATTTACTTTTTTCACTAAAATTGGATCAATATCAATTCCATAAGTTTGATATCCTTTTTTGGAAATTTGAAGACTGGTGGGCAAACCAATACGGCCGATCCCTATGACTGCGACTTGCAGTTTCTTTTCATTGATATACTTTTTCCAATCTTCTAGAGTATTTAATTCATTCTCCTTACTTTCGGTCATCAAAACTAAAAATTAAGGATAATACTTAAAATTAAACCTTTGGAACTCTCTGTAAAAATAGCTCTAATTAAAAATTCGATTATTTGTATAATTGAAAGAAAGTACTTCATTTATCAGGAGGTTTTTTTTGAGCTCTCTCCTATCTTTTTGTAGATAAATCCTTGAGATTCCAGGTTTTTTCGATTAAAAATATTTCTTCCATCAATGATAATCGGAGTATTCATTTTTTTCTTTATTTCCTCAGTGTCAACTTCAAAATATTGCTTGTGATTAGTAGCAAATATTAATACATCTGAATTGGAAACTGCTTCATCTAAGTCATCTGTTAATTCTGTGAGATTATAATCTTTTTCCCTTACATACGGGTCATGAGCAATTAAAATTAGATTATTTTCTGCGTGTCTTTGTCTGATCAACTTGATAATTTTTTCTGAAGGAGTATTTCTGGTGTCATCAGTATTTCCTTTATAAGCAACGCCCATAATAGAGATCTTTATATTCTCAACGAGTTTTCTTGCCTCCCGTAAAGCCTCCTCAGTTAATTCCACCATATGTTTCGGCATAAAATCGTTCAATTTTCTAGATTCAGGAATAATTTTAGGTTGGAATTCTTTATCTGTATAATTTTCAAGACCATATAGTAAAAGCCATGGATCTTTAGTTAAACAATGCCCGCCCACACCAGATCCAGGATAATGCATCATACGATCATGTCTTCTATTGATCAAATCAATTACTTCGAAAACGTTTCTATTAAAATCTTCACAAACTAATGCCATTTCGTTTGCAAAGGCAATATTCACGTCTCTGTAGCTATTTTCTATACATTTCGTCAGCTCTGCAGTAAGGGTGTCAGTAACTTGTAGGTCTTTTTTTACTACTTTATCATAGAGATATTTTGCTTTTTCATTGGCTTCATCACATCCGCCACCGATTACTCTTGGAAAATCAGTAATATATTCCAAAAGTTTCCCAGGCATAACCCTCTCAAATGAAAATACTAAGTAGAAATCTTCTCTGCGTTTTAATCCACTCCCTTCTTCAAGAATCGGCTGAACAATATTATCTGTTGTTCCTGGAGCAACTGTGGATTCAATTATAACGGTAACTCCCTTTCTTAAATGTTTAGAAATCTTTTTTGAAACCTCTGTTAGACTTTGATACTTTGGAATATTTTTATCGTCTATTGGAGTTTGAACGTCAATAAGAATATAATCAGCATCATCACATTCATCATAATTATCTGTGACTTGGAATTTGCCATTTTTAACGACCTTGGCTATTAGTTCATCAAGTCCAGGTTCATCTCCTTCAAATGGGTTTTTCCCTTCGTTTAGCCAATCAATTTTCCAACCACTTCTCTTTGATCTCCTTTGTATCCCCTTTACATAGAAATTTTCTACATCAGCGAGTAAAACTGCCATAGGAATTCCAACATATCCCATTCCTATTACTACTATTTTGGTGGGCTGACTTTGAGCCATAAAATAAATGTATTCAATATAATTTTGATAACTATAAAAATTGTTCATTATTGAAAAATATTAAGAAATTGAAAATAGGATTAGAGGTTTATTTTCATCGTTTAATCTATTAGCAGAGGAATGAGGAAACCCCTAACTTTCAGAGGATTTTCCTATTCAAATTCTTTAAAAGTGCAGGTTTTGAAAAATAATATTGGTTGACTACTTTTTTATAAAAAGAGTTAAATGGGAAATTTAGTTTTCTCCTAAAATTTCTTTCACATATTTAAGTAAGTCCTTTCCAGAAAAAGGCTTAGTCAAATAGCCGTCTGCGCCTAGAGACTTTCCTTTTTGTATATCTTCATTGAAACTTTTAACTGTGAAAAGAACAACGTAAATATCTTTATAATCTTCATTCGATTTTATCTCTTCTAGGATTTCCCAGCCACTCTTGCCTGGCATCATAATATCCAGCAAGATAAGATCTATCTCGTCGTGTCGATCTTCTACTACTTTTAATGCCTCCTTCCCGTTACTACAAGTAATTGTTTCGAAGTCCCCAAGCTTCAAAAACTTGCTAGTCAAATTTATAATATCGGGTTCGTCATCAACAACGAGTATAGTTGGTTTTTTATCCGTCATGGTTAAGTAGATTAATTTTTTGATTAAACTATTATACATTTACGATAGTAAGTAAAATTATGAATAATATGTTTTAATGTTTATTTTTGTTGTTATTTAAATAATTAGGAAGAACAGAATTAAAATGATTATCTTCATTTTTATAAGTAACGGTTATGAGCAAAGATTGGAAAACTCCTAAATTTCCGGACTCTTATATCGGAGAAAAGGCAGAAGAATATAATTCTCTTCCATGGATGGAACGAAACCAGAAAAAAACTACCTTAAGATGTATCCAATATCTTTATGATAAGAATTTGGGATTAGATATAGATGTTGAGAAACCTTATTTAATTTTAGACTTAGGATGCGGTACGGGCTTTTCATCAGAAGTCCTGTTAAATTATGGATTTAATGTTATCGGAATAGAGATTTTAAAAGACATGATAAAAAAAGCTTTACTAAAATATCAACATCTGGATAATAATCAAAATTTTCACCTAATTCTGGGAGATATAAATTACATTCCGTTAAGGAATTACTCGATTGACCATATTATTTCCGTGTCTGCTTATAATTTTATAGTTCATAATAAATTTTCTATTGATGAGAAGAAATCTCTCATGAAAAGTACAGCGATATCTTTGAATAAATTACTTAGAAAAAAAGGGAGAATAATTATAGAATTTTATCCCAAAAATGAGAGGGATTTAAACTTGTTTAAAGATTCTTTCATTCAATCCGGATTTGATGGATATATGATAAAAGATAATCCTCATCAAAGTTCTGGACAAACCTTCCTTTTATTAAAAAAAGAAAGGAATTTTCAAAGAAGAGGATAATGAAATAGAGATAAAAAAAGGGAAACATTCCTAAAGACTATTATTAGTTTACTTGCAAAATGTAACGAGAAAAACTAAATTGTAGAATAAATTTTTCTAAATGCGTGTCAAATGGCGAAATGTAAATTTTGTGGAAAAAAGGATAAATTAATTTCTCAAACACTTAAAATTTGTAGAAAATGTATCTTAACAAAAGAATGGGAGAACGTAAAACCTTTTCTTTTATCGGTTCATGAAAATATAAGAAAGGAAGAAGGATTGCCTGGTTCTGCTCCACGATGTAATGACTCCGATTTAAAAATCACATGCAATTTATGTATTAATGAATGTTCCTTATCCTTTGATGATGTTAGTTATTGTGGATTAAGAAGTCCTAAAAAAGAGGATTCAGGTGAACTCCCATTACCCTCAAAAAGTAAGGGATATATACACGGTTATATAGATGCTAACCCAACAAATTGTTGCAATTCTTGGTTTTGCCCCGCTGGAACTTCTAAGGGATATCCAGAATATTCTATAAATAAAGGTCCAGAATATGGTACTTACAGTTATGCGGCTTTCATATATGGATGCTCTTTCGACTGTTTATTTTGTCAGAATCCAACACATAAAAAAATATCTAAGGGACGTCTGAGAGATGTAGAATCCATTGCGAAAGAGATTATTGAAAATAAAAAAATTATATGCATATGCTATTTTGGGGGGACTCCAGACACTCAACTTCCATTTACAATTAATCTCTCTGAATTAATATTAGAGAAGATTGAAGAAGAAAGAATTATGAGATTCTGTTGGGAGTCAAATGGCACAGCCAATCCTGAATTAATTGAGAAGTGTATGAAAATAGCCTTGAAAACGGGAGGGAATATCAAGTTTGACCTAAAAACTTATCATGAAAAGATGAGCTATGCACTTTCTGGGCAAAGCAATGAGAGAACATTAAAAAATTTTAAATTTCTGGCAGAAAATTATTTTGGAACTCGAAAAGATTTACCTGAGATAAGTGGTTGTACTTTATTAGTTCCAGGATACACAACTTCGGAGGAAGTTAAAAGGATTGTACAGTTTATTGCATCTATTAATAGAAAGATTCCTTATAACCTTTTAATATTCCATCCAGATTATTATATGAGTGATCTTCCCTACACCTCTAAAAAACAAGCATATAAATGTTTGAGGGTAGCTCAGGAATATCTTGAAAATGTCCACTTAGGAAATAGATTTTTATTGGGGTTGTCTACATGAAAATAATGGAGAAGGTTAATTAACCTATATAGTGAATAAAAATTTTCAAATAGAATATTTCAATTATATTTTTTCCCTTGTGAAAACTGATTTTTCTTCGTTCAATTCAGAGCTATAATTAATCTCTGTTTCATTAACTAAGATTTCAACAAAATCATCAAAAAATTTTTGAGGTAAAAATGCTGCTAGATATGATTTAGCAAAAGGTTTGTCTTTTTTAAAACTGGTGTAGATATAAGCATCATAGATTTTTCCGTCCTTTCTTGTGCATATTGCCTCAATTTCCGCTAATTTTACCGAAACACAGTCAACATCTCTTATCAACACATCTTCGGGATATGCGTTAAATCCAGATTTCCTGGCAAAATTCCAATGATAATTTTTTTGGATCCATTTTCGGTCAGTCATCGCATAAACCTCGTGATATGTCTTAAGATCCTCATAATCAACATTTAATCTTTTTTTCATCATAATCAACCCCCTTATTGATATAGGAATTAAAGATCCGATCCCGATAACGAAAATAAGGTAGAGCATAACCCCTATTAATAACATAGGACCTTGGGAGTTTACTATCCAAGGGACAAGAAGTATACTGGCAATGATAATAAATATTATCTGAAAAGTCAGATATGTTATCGGTCCTTTTAAAAAATTACGCTCGCGAGTATATATCCATAGGATTTTTTCATCCTCCTCTAAGTAATCTTTAATGTGTTCCATTTCATCAAGGGATTTTTATTATTCTTATTAGACTTAACAGATTTTGAATATATCTTAGTTGTTTAGAATACAAATAAAGTTATTAAAAAAATTATTGCTTTTAAGAAATTAATAGACACGATAAAGGCAAGTAGGAAAAGAGGAAGAATATGCAAAAAAGTTGATTCAGATAATCTAAGACTTAATTTTAAGATGAATTATAACAAAATTTATTTAATAATAATAATTAAAGTAAATACTATTGTAAGTTTAAAGGTTTTATAGAATGATTAAAATAAACGACTACTCTTACAATTTGAAATATAAGAAAGTGGAAAAAATTGATGATATAGAATGCAGAAAGCAAGGATAAGACTCAGCTCAACGGACCTTGATGCGCTGAAAAGCGTTTGCGAACAGTTAGAATCGGTTTGCAAATCTCAGGGGATAAAAAAGTATGGACCGATCCCATTACCGACAAAGCGATTAAAAGTTCCTGTTTTAAAAGCTCCTTCTGGCCAAGGTACTGATACTTGGGCAAAATATGAAATGAGAATTCATAAACGTTTGTTTGAAATAATCGCAAATGAGCGTAGTATGCATTTAATTATGAAAATTCAGATTCCCGAATCAGTTTTAGTCGAAATCGAATTAATGTAGAATATTTCTATACTCTGTTTTTAAATATACCCGTCTCTTTCTAACTATTTATAAGTGTCTTTTTGGCTTTCCAAAATAAAAACAAAATTTCATAAATTTTGAATGGCATTATAATATAAATAGCAATATATCTCAAACTTCCAACAATTGATTTATTATGGTAGATTTTCACAGAAAAAATTTCTATGGACAAACTACTGGGTTACAATTAACAAGTCCCTCAAAAACTGTACCTTTTTTATTCTTAGCAATCATTAAGAGAAGGGATAATGGCGTGTGGGAAAACCCTGCTATGGGTGAGGGTAAAGTAGTAAAATTATCTATAGAGGAAATCATTTGCATACTTGATGTTTTGAAAAAAGGAAGCGGATCATGGCGGGGATACCATGTCTTCCGTGATTATAAGACAGAAATATATGTAGGCTGGGAATCAGAAGCACGACGAGTCATCATTTTTCGAGTTGGGGATTATGAGAAAAAATTAACATTTCCTAATATAAATTTACTAACCTTGCTCTTGGATCACATTCTTCATGAAAAAATCCAATTTGCAACCACTGGAACATATGATACTAAGCATAAGGAAAAATCAAAAGAAGATCAAGAAGAATTTAGAGTCTTTTCAGAACAAATTTTCGCAAGAGATGGCTTACAGGTTATTGAAACTACAGAACACCATCTTTCTGAAGATGTAAAAGATGTTAAAGCTAAGATACTGGTCGAAAGCCCTAAAGCCTTACTTGTGAATTTAAATTCAGGTGAGGAATTTTGGATCCCAAAATCGACGGTGCATTCAGATTATGATTCAAATGACAAGAAATCATATCAAAAATTAAAGGTAGACTCATGGATAATCGAAAAAAATAAAATATTTTAATTATAATGATGATTGAATCCAAACAGAATTTAAAAT
>CAZZIC010000154.1:0-10029 GCA_964653985.1 uncultured archaeon
TGCTGCTGCTCATTTAGCTCAAGAAGCCGAAGTTAAAAAATTGGTTTTGGTTCATATCACCCCTCAAGTACCGAATAAAATTTTGGAAAACATTTTCTTAAAGGGAATGGAAGATATTTATGATGGAGAAATCATCTTGGGAAAAGATCGTATGAAATTTGAGTTTTCATTCGAATAAACTTGAAAAAGAAATAAATATTTCTTACCAAGGATGATAATATCAGTTTTTGATAATTATTGTAGTTATTAGAACCAGTAAATTTGTTAAAGCCTTTACTTATCCTATGTAATGATTAACCTTAATTGCATTTGACAATTTTCATAATCAAATTATAAAAATTGATCAATTAATTATCAAATTAAAAAATTGAAAAAGAGGCTTAAAAATTAATGGTCGTTATAACCACTAAAAAACCAGAAGAAGAGGTTTTTGAGGCTTTAGATAATTACCAAGTAAAGAAAGTGGTTGTCATCTCTTGTGGTACGTGTGCTGCTCTTTGCCAAACTGGAGGAACCGAAGGCGCGGAAGAATGGCATAACAAACTAGAAGAAAAGGGATATCAAGTTCTTACTGAGGTTGTTGCTGAGGATGTATGCGATAATCGGGTAATGCGAAAAGACTTAAGAAAAATCGATGAAGAATTAGAGAATGCTGATGGTATTCTCTCTCTTGCTTGTGGATTGGGTCATCAATCTATAGTAGAAACCTTACAGAGAAAACATCCTAAAATTCCAGTATTCACAGCTAATGATACCGAGTTCATGGGAATGACGGAACGCATCGGAAGATTCTATATGCGGTGTCAGGGATGTGGAGATTGCTTACTAAATGAAACTGGAGGGATTTGTCCAATCACTACATGTGCTAAAGCTCTTATGAATGGTCCATGCGGAGGTATGGTTGAAGGAAAATGTGAAGTAGGGGATTATGAACGAGATTGTGGATGGGTACTAATTTATGAACGCTTGAAAGAATTAGACAGATTAGACCTATTTAGGAAATTACGTCCGCCAAGAGATTGGTCTGAGTGTGGACATCAAAGAGAGGTTGTATTTAGGTAGGAGGTTTAAGAAAATGTCAGAAAAGAAAGTATATTCAAAGTTAGGAAAAGCTATCGCTGATGGGGAATTTGTTTTAACTGGAGAATTGGAACCAGAAAAAACATGTGATCTTTCCCATACAATTAAAGAAGCCAAGGAAATGTCCCCTTATGTTCATGCAGCAAATGTCACCGACAGTCCCTTAGGGATCGTCACTATTAATTCAATGGCTGCATCTCACGTAATTCAGAGAGAAGCAGATCTTGAAGTTGTATGGCAAATGACGGTTCGAGATGTAAATAAACTTGGAATTGCGGGAATGATTATGGGAGCCGAAGCATTAGGAATTAATAACATTTTATCGTTAACCGGAGATCATACAGCTATGGGCGATATTCCCGAATCTAAACCTGTTTTTGATTTAGATTCCGCAACTTTAGTCCAGTTGGTAAGAGAAATGGTTGATAAAGGTTCGATTAACGGACATGAAATAGAAGCACCTCCAAAGATGCATGTTGGTGCTGCTGCAAACCCAAATGCTGATCCAATGGAAGCTGAAGTCTTGAAAATCGGCAGAAAAGCGGAAGCTGGTGTAGAATTTATTCAAACACAAGTTGTTTATGATATTGACAGGACCATTGAATTCCTTCGAGAGATAAAAAAATATGATGTCCCTATTTTGTTAGGGATTTTCCCTATGAAATCTTATGGAATGGCTAAAGGGTTTGATACATTCGTTCCCGGTGTAGATGTCCCAAAAGACATATTAGCAAGATGGAAGGATGTCAAAAAGAACACAACTGACAAAAAGGAAAAGAAAGCAAAATATGACCAATTGAACTATGAGTTTTTCAAACCTTTTATCACCGAACTGAAGCAAAAGAACCTTCTTGATGGCGTTCACTGTATGGCCGTGCATTATACTCGTATTTTCCCCAAACTGGTTGAAGTTATTAAAGCATAAAGGAAAAGCCCATATTTAATCTCTTTTTTTAATTTTATCCTTACTAAATATTATTTTTATCTAATTTTGATTAACTATATTTGTCAAGTTTTTACCCATTCTTAATTCCTCTAAGATCTCTATTCATTTTTTATATCATTAATGTAAAGTTTAAAAATGATTATATTCGCATTTAATTTATGGAAAATTATGATTTATGTGTTATAGGCTCTGGGGTTGGATTAAATATATTAAATCCCGGACTTAACAGAGATTGGAAATGTGCATTAGTTGAAAAGGACAAAATCGGTGGGACTTGTTTGACAAGGGGATGTATCCCCTCAAAGGTTTTGATTTACCCTGCTGACATAATCCGAAACGCAAAACATGCAAAAAACGTCGGAGTAGATTTCAAGGTAAAAGATATCGATTGGGACAAAATGGGCGAACGTATGTGGTCCCAAATAAATGAAGGTAAACAAATAGAAAGAAGCCTTAATCAAGTTGATAATTTGGATCTCTATAAAGGTATTGGAGAATTCACCGGTGAATATCAGATGAAAGTTACCGATCCAGATAAAGGAAAAGAACTCGGAGAATTTAAAGCAGATCGATTTGTATTGGCATCTGGCGCCAGATCTATTATCCCTCCCGTCGAAGGTATCAATGATATTGATTATGTGACGAGCGAATCCTTTTTTGGAGAGAAATTCCCAAAAAAACCTTATGAAAGTCTAATAATTATAGGTGGGGGAATTATTGCTGCTGAATTCGCACATCTTTTTGCGAGTGTAGGAACGGATGTTACCGTAATTGAGATGTTGCCACGTTTAGTTTCTACTGAAGAACCTGAAGTAAGTGAGTTGTTAAGAAAACAATTTGAGAAAAATATGACTATCCTCTTGAATGAAAGAGCCGAGAAGGTTGAACAAAAAGGAAAAATGAAATCTGTGTTCACTAAAAATACAGAAACTGGAGAAGAAAGAAAAGTAAAGGCGAAAGATATATTCATCGCCACAGGAAGGAGATCCAACGCAGATTTACTCAAAGTAGAAAATACGGGAGTAGAAACGGATGAAAAAGGATGGATTAAAGCTAATAAATATTTGGAAACTACAAAAGAGAATATTTGGTCTGTCGGAGACGCGAATGGAGATTACCAATTCCGTCATAAGGCAAATTATGATGCTGAAATTTGTTCCAATAATATCTATGGAGAGGAAAAACAAATAGTTGATTATTCAACAGTTCCTTGGGCTATATTTACTCATCCTCAAATTGGACATGTCGGGATGACACAACAAGAAGCCATTGATGAAGGGCACAAAATTTACGTAGCAAAGAAACATTATTCAACTACAGCAAAAGGATTTGCCATGGGTTATAAAGAAGGAGATGAAGATGATGGTTTTGTAAAACTGATTGTGGATCAATCATATAAAATTCTTGGAGCAAATATAATAGGACCACATGCTGCTGTTTTAGTACAACCACTGGTCTATCTGATGAATGCAGGATATACGTGTGATATTTCTAAGGAAGTCTCAATACAAGCAATTCCTAAATCGGAAAGATTTTGTGGATCTTTTATGCCCATCCATAGAAGCATGGTTATACATCCTTCTCTAAGCGAGGTTGTGGCATGGTCCATAGGTAATTTACGACCTGTGAATATTGAACATGAACATCACCACCATGAACATTAAAGAATAAAAACAAATTTGAGTTTCTATTAACCGAAAATATAGTCCTTTAAAATTTTATTTTTACTATCTTTCTTTTCCAATTTTCCAATTTAATATTCAAATTTGTAAATAAGTATTTATAATAAAATTTTGATTTATTTTTTAGTTAATCAATAGTATTTTTTATAAATAAGTAAATTATTGGATTCATGACTATTAACTATTTTACTGATGATCATAGATTATCAAGGGAAATTTTAGAAGGAATTATAAAAAACACTCCGATACCTCTTGAAGTATGGAAAAAAGTTGATAAAAGATATATAAATATAGCCTATAATAAGGCATATGATAAATTCGCCTCAATGAATGCTCAAAAATTCTTGGGAAAAGATATCAAGCAATTAGAACTAATTTTCAATTTCTTCCCTTACTTTGAAAAATGTGTTAAAACCAAATCATCCTTGCAAGAGGAAATAAAATACCGAGGGAAAGAAGGAGACTTATTCTTGGCTTTAAATTTTATTTATCTCCCTCCAAATTTCATATTAGTTCATATTGAAGATATCACAGAAAAAAAGAAAGCAAATGAAAAGCTAAGAGATTCAGAGAGAAAATACAGAACTTTATTTGAGGAAGCTTTAAATCCAATTTTCATTGTTGATAAAAATGAATTCTATATTGATTTAAATGAAGCAGCAACAGAATTTCTCGAAGATAAACGTGAATATATAATCGGAAAGAATACATTTGATTATACGCCTCATGAATATTTAGGAAAACAGAAAAAAGATCATGCTCCCTTTTATAATAGAAGGACTTTGGAAACTCGTTATTTGGTAAATGGAAGAATAAAAACTCTTATTCTTAATGTAGTTCCATTTGAATATATGGGAGAAAAACTTCTCTTTGGAATAGGACAAGATATCACTGATTTAAAAAGAATTGAAAACGAGCTTAAAAAATCCCATGATAAATATAAACAGGCTTTCAGCCAAACTAAGTTCTATCGAGATATTGTAGTTCATGATATACGGAATATACTCCAAAATATTAAATCTTCAATCCATATGACTAAAAATTACTTGCAAGATGCCTTTAATATAGACGAAGTGCTTGATTTCAACTCAATAATTCATAAACAATTAATTAGGGGAGAAAAACTAATATCAAATATCAATAAATTATCCAAAATCGAAGAAGAAAAACCCAATCTATCTCGAGAGAATGTAATTCAAAACTTACAAGATGCTATAGAATACATTAACCAAACTTTTCCCAAAGAATCTATTGAAATACAAATCCATTCTGATAAAAATACATACTACATTTATGCAAACAATCTATTACAAGATGTCTTTGAGAATATTCTCTTTAATGCGATTAAATATAATGAAAATGAAGTTATAGAAATTTCAATAGATCTTTCTCTTAAAATAGAAAATGATCAAGAATCTATAGTTATTGAAGTGAAGGATAATGGTATTGGTATTCCCGATTCAATGAAAAAAGCTATTTTTAAAAAAACTGAAGCGGGTAAAGGAGGTAAAGGAATGGGGGTAGGACTATCCTTGGTGAGAACAGCTATGAATCTCTATAACGGACATATATCCGTTAAGAATAGAGTAGAGGATGATCATACCAAAGGGAGCAATTTTATCCTTAGTATTCCCACCGTTAAATGAATTTGGGAACGCTTTAGCAGTTCTTTGGTTGTTATTAGGTTTTTAAGTAATTGGAAATATTATTTTAATGTGGAAAAGGAAATAAAAAATGGAAAAGATACAATAGGCCAATTTTTCACTCCGGATTTTGTTGCTGAATTCATGGTTTTCAATCTTCTGAAGAGGTTTAGGCAAGGAAATACAACAGATTCCCTAAAATTTAGAGATAATCTAGAGATCCTTGAACCTTCTGTGGGAAATGGAGTTTTTTTAAAATTCATAAGTCAAAAACTCCAAGCCAAGATTAACGCATATGAAATTGACCCCACCTTAGAAAATGAATTAAAGAAAAGATTTCCTCATGTAAATTTTCATTTCCAAAACTTTCTGAGTTCTTCTTTAGAAAAGAAATATGATTTAATTATTGGAAATCCTCCTTATCTCGGTCAAAACTACAATGCGGGGCTTTTTCAAGAATATCGGTCTAAATTCCCTATTTGTAATGAATATTTCATCGGAAATATGGACCTTTTTTACTATTGGATTCATCTGGGAATTGAAAAATTAAAACCAGGCGGGTATTTATCATTCATTACCACTAATTATTGGATTAGTAAATCTCAAAGAACAGGAATAAAATATCTTAAACCTCACATCCTTGATGAAACATTCTTGGTGGAATATATAGATTTATCAGACCTCAATATTTTTAACTCTGCTAAAGGACAGCATAATTGTATCTTTATACTTAAGAAGAAGACAGAATCTGAGACGTTAAATAATAAAGATAAACAAATTCAGATAATAAAGATAAGAAGTAGTAAATCAGAACATTTATCTCATACGGCTTACAATAAGAGGATATTTAAAAGCCTATTAAAAGGAATACCTCGAAAAGAAATACAAACTTATACTTCAGCCATAACAAATAATGAGTTAGAACCATTAGGGAACTGGAATCTCTTATATCCAAAAGAAATTAAAGAAATAATGTCAAAGATTGAAAATTTATGTCTCAATGCCGGTTCTTTAATCCGTCTGAAGGATCGTTATTTAATAAGGAACGGGTTAATCTTTGTGAAGGATAAGATCTTTATTTTAAAATTAGGAAAAGAAATAAGCATTCAGAATGGCAGATGGTTCATTAAAATAAAGGATGAAGATGTCATTATTCCTGAGGGTGAAAAAAATGTATTGAAAAGAGTATATAAAAGTAAGTCTATCACCCCATATGGATTTAAAAGAGAAGAATTATATGGCTATGCCGTGTTTTTTAATAAAAATGAATTTAAAGGAAGAATCCTTGAAGAAAAAACAGATAATTTGGAAAAAAGCTATCCTGTTTTATCAGCTTATATAAAGCAATATGAAAAACAACTAAAAGAAATATTGAAAAATGCTAATGAAAACTCTGAGAATTTTTACTTCCCACGGAGAGGTAATTTTATTAAGATGAAGAATTCTAAGGGCAATCGAGAACTCATTGACTTGGAGCCAAGATATGAGTCAGATAAAAAAATCTTTTTTAGCTATATTATGAAAGAGAATACCTTTGGTTTTACTTCTGAGTCTTATTATGCTACGTCTGATACTTATTTTATCTGGCCCAAGTTAGGAGTAAAAGAGCAGTATGATTATCCCTTTCTTTTGGCATACATAAATTCAAAGTTAGTTTCATTCATTTTTAAGGCAAAAAATATCAAGATAAAGAGATCTAAGACCCAATTAGAAAAGGAGTTTATCCTTCCAAATTTAGATAAGTTTAACTCAAAGGAAGACCAAGAAGTATTATCTTTAATTAGGCTTCTTTCTTCATTTCTGATGAAGTTAAAAGGTTCAAATTACAGTCTCTCAGAAAAATTTGAGACTATCATAGAAAAGAGTGTTCAAGAAGTAGCCGATTCCGAATTTATAGAAAACATTTTGAAAGAAAAAATAAAAAAAGGCTTAAAACAGAAAAACTTTTCACATCTTCAAGAAAGTATCGATTCTTTATTCTTTAAATTGTTTAATCTTGATGAAAATTATTTAAATATCTTATTAGAAAAATATTATGGTGAGAATATCTAGTTTGAGGAAGGAGAATTAAATATTTATAATCCCAAGTTTTTTAGGTCCTCAATTTCTTCTTTTTGTTTTTCATTAAGACTTTCTGGAACCTTAATTCTAACCTCAATAAAGAGATCCCCCCTTTTCTGAGATTCTAAGTTATAAAATCCCTTCTGCCTAACCTTAAGAAGAGATGAATCTTTTGTTAAAGGGGGAACATTAACTCTTAAATTTCCCTCAATTCCCTCTGCCTTAATTTTTCCTCCAAGGATTGCGGTTGAGTATTTAATTTCTCTACTGATGTAAATATCATCTTCAATTCTTCTAAATTTCGGATGTTTTTTTACATGGACTACTACATATAAGTCACCCGATTCTCCGCCTTTTTTTCCTGGCATACCCTTGCCTTCAAGCCTTAACTTATAATTATCATAAACTCCTCTACCGAGATGAATTATTAGACTTTTTATATCTCCAGTCTTTGGATCCCGAAATTTAAATTTCTTTTTGGTTCCATTAAATGCGTCCATAAAGCATATTTCAAGATCATAACGTAAATCTTCTCCCCGTCTAAAATTAGGACTCCCTTCACCTTCAATAGTATCACTTTCCTTTTCTGTTAAATCAACAATATTTCTTAAATCACTAAAGGGATCGATTCCCTTGTGCTTATTTGATTTGTTAACTTTTGAAAAATTGATTACATTGGAATCTTCCCGCACACCTTCTTTAATATCAACGGACCATGTTCTTCGGCTAATGGGAGTCTCTTTTTTCTGATATTTAAACGGATCTTTTTCCACGTCTCTAATAGCATCATACATCCTCCGTCTATTTGAATTACTTAAAAGGACATAAGCTCGATTGACTTGTTTAAACTTTTCTCCAGATTTATCTTCTTTTGGATTAACGTCAGGATGATATCTTCTCGCTAATTTCAAGTAGGATCTTTTTATCTCTTCTAAAGTGGCATCCCTTTCCAGATCCAGAATTTTATAATAATCTTCGAGCATAATGATCACGATCACTGTAAAAAATTCGAAATTGTAAATAGTCCTTGAGTATCTTTAAAATAAATCTCTTCCTTATTAATGCTTTCTTCTTCCTATAATTTATATAAAACTATCTTGATTGAAAAAATTCAATGCTTAACAGGAAACAAAAATGAATGATTATATTTTTTTAATAATCTTCCAAGATTAAGACATATAATGGAAAAGGTATTTTATCGAAAGTTTTTCATATTTTGAAAAAATTGAAATAATTGCATATTGAAATGACTATTTTCAGAAGAAGAGAAAATTTATCCTCAAACATAAAAATTCTATTATTAGGATCATATTTGGTTAGAAATCTTATTGTTTTAGAAAATCTAAAGAATTATTTGAGGGAGAGAGGATTTCTAAAAACTTATATAGCAAAAGATTTGATAGAGGAATCTATCATATCCTCGTTGAGTAGTAGAGCAAAATCAATATATAATAAAATAGAAGAATTGATGGTTAAATTTGATTTTAATATTTTTATTCTTTTTTCTAATCGAAATAGAAAGAACGAGAGATTTTTAGAAACTTATAATAGAGAAAATGAATCTACTATAATTGAATTATCTTCATTAGTAAATTCGGAAGTATTTGAAGAGAAAACCAAAAGAACTTTAGTATTCCTACCAAAAGGATATAACCCCACTATGGTGAAAGGATTTATCTCCCAAAAGAAGCTAAATATTTTTGAATATGAAAATGAACATCAAATATTCCAAAAAACTTTTGTATTTGTTAGACAAAATAATAGGTAAATTTTTATATATCCAGATAAATATTATAATAGTAGAAGATGATCAAGATGCATGAGGAATTTAAAAAATATATAAAAACTATTCCAGAGGATTTTGAACTTTTTCTTAAAAGTTTAGGACATAAACTTCGGCTAAATATAATTATTTTCCTCAAACTGAAAGGAGCCCAATCATTTTCATCAATCGCTGAGCACTTTGAGAGTAAAAAAAGTTTAGTTAGTGCTCATATCAAAAAGTTAGAAATAGCAGGGATTATTCAAAATTTCATTAAGAAATCAGAAAAAACAAGAGAATATTCTTTTTATGAAACTACTAACTATGGAGATTTTATGGTTTCAAATTTTATTTCTAATTATATTGAAGCTAAAAGTCTAGAAATATCCAATCTATATGATCTAGATAAAGAAAATGAAGAATTAGATTTATTCTTAAAAGCAATAAAGAGTAAATTTAGATTTACTTTAGCGAAATACATTATAGAGGAGGGTCCCTTGTCTTTTTCAGAAATTTTTTTGGAAACAAATAAAGAAAAAAGTTCCATTGCAAATCATCTTAATAGATTAGATAAAGCAAGTATAATCGAAAATTATTTTGAAAAAAAGCCAGAATCTAATGAATATTCATTTTATAAAATTACCAAATCGGGAAATAAATTGATCAATAGTTTAATTGAATCTTATAATGAATATTATGAATCAATTAAAATCTAAAAAATTTTATTATCGGATTGAAGTGTCGTGAAAAAAGAGACTTCAAGAATAATTTTGTAAAAAATGTAAAAAGAATTATAACTGTTATAACTGGGTTAGATGAAGATATATATTTTATAGATACTACCAAAAAAATGGA
>CAZZIC010000155.1:0-7237 GCA_964653985.1 uncultured archaeon
TCTTTTTAAGAAAAAAAGTTTCATTTTTATAATCACTAAATTCCAAGTTTTCCATATTTATCACTCCAATTAATTAATAGTTTGAAAAGTCAATTTTGTTTAAAACATTTAATTTCTAAAGTAATTTTTAAGATGAATAGAAAATAAAGTTACCATTTTTAGAACCCCAGACTTTCATTAAAACATCATTTTGAAATTTGAAATTACCTTATTAAGTTTTTCAAATTGAGATTTGGACATCCATCTTATAGATTACATACCCTATTATAGAAGTTATAGCTAAATTTATCGCTGCTAATATTAAAACCAGAAAGATGGGAATGTTCAGGGAAAATACTTCATAAACTATAGAGATCAACAACAAATGGATAATAAATAAGAAAAATGAATTTTTTCCTAAAATACTTAGAAAATTTTCTTGATTTCCAAATTTCTTTTCTTTGCCCCATACCTCAAATATATAATAAAGAATATAATACAATAATCCGCTAATTCCTGCGCAAAGAATAACATAAGAACTTGAAACTAACTGTCTACTCAATGGGATGATAAAACTTAATATATATCCAAAAAGGGTTAACAGAATGCTTCCCCCAAGAATAAAGGTTCTTTCTCTGTTTTTGAGCAATCCTTCGGCTAAAATAGTCGATATGATCAAAAGACTGACCCAAGAAAGTGTACCTAAAATCCCTCCCTCAATACCCTCAAAAATGAATTGTTGAAATATTGGACTAATAATAAATATGTAGAAGATTAAAAAAACACCAAACGGAATAAGCCTTATATACCATTTACATTTCATAAAGGGTAATAAAATTAAACCTGAAGCCCCTAATACTTGGAGTACCCCCCAATTTAGGTATATTCCTTGAGAATCATAATTTATGCTTAAAGCCATCCCTAAAAGTAAATAGACGATAAATCGTTTTAAAAAATGTTGGTAAGTCTTTTTCACTCCTTGTTTCTTCAAATGTTTTTTGAAAGAAAGTGTAAGATTCAAACCCATCATGAAAATAAAAAAAGGAAAAATTAAATCCACATAAGTAAGACCATATAACTCTGTATGCTTGCTCCAACTTGGTATCTCCTCAAAAAGTTGAACTGAATTGACAAAAACCATTAAAATTATACTCAATCCTTTATATACATCAATTGAAAGATACCTTTTATTCAATTGATTATTTTCATTTTTGAAATCCCCATCAATTGTTAAATCTTTATCGTCTTTCATATAATTTATTGGTAAACTAGATTATTATGTTAAAAATTATAATTATTCCCACTTATACTTTTTAGTTTAATTTTTAAAAAATTAGGGACTTATACATGACAAATAATCGTTATAGGTATATCATAATTAACTTTTAATTTATTTTTTAAAAAATTAGGGTTGAAAACCGAATAAAGGAACAATATCTTAAGTGTTCTAAGTTTGTTGTTCAGATTCCAATATTAGAAGATGATCATTTTTAAATTCTTTATCCTTCTATTCTTTAACGAAACCTAATCCTCTTTTTAGTAAAGTAAAAAACAAAGTAAAAATTAGCAATTACTCTTTTTTAAAAATCTAAATTTTAGAAAAAAGATTTATTAAGATCAAAAGAAAATATGATTATTGTAAAATTTTTTCGCATTAATAAGCGAAAACCCAAATAAAGTAAATAGAGAAGATAAAAATTGAAATTTTTTAGGTGATCTAATTGTTGAATACAGAAATGAATAAAACTAATTCTAACCTTAAATCAATATCTCTTGATACTGGTGGAACGATGAGTGATTCTTTTATTATTAATGAACGGGGAGACTTTTCAGTTGGAAAAGCCCTTACTACTCCAGAGAATGAATCAAAAGGAATTATGAATTCTATTGCGGATGCATTAGGACGTTGGAATATAACTCTTGAAGGAGCAGGATCAACAGTTGATGCTTTAGTTTATTCAGGAACTGCAATGTTAAATAGACTACTGGAAAGGAAAGGAAATGAAAAAATAGGAGTAATTGTAAATGCAGGCTTTGAGGATTTACATAGACTAGGGAGGGCCCTACAATGCTGGATGTGGTTGGATTATGGGGGAAGACTTCATGCACGTGAACATGAACACCTTGATCCCTTAGTTCCAAGAGACCAAATAAAAGGCGTTCGAGGAAGAATTAATTTTTGGGGAGAAGAACTTATTCCTTTATATAAAGATGAAGTGGAACAAGCTGTGGAAGATTTATTGGATCTCGGAGTTGAAAGCATATGCGTTTGCTTATTATGTTCGTACATGAATCCAAGACATGAAAAAAAAGTTGAGAGAGCTGCGAGAAAAATTATCAGAAAAAAGGGGTTGGATATCCCCATTGTTTTATCCAGCGAACACAATCCAGTTAGAGGAGAAACACCAAGATTAAACTCTCTCATTATTGAGCAATACGCAGCTGAACCCTCAAGGCAACAAATGATTTCAATCTCAGAAAGGTTTAAAGAGAAGAATGTACCTGCACCACTACGAATCTTAACTTCTTATGGGGGTACAATTTCTCCTTATCACAAAAGTTTAATAACTTCCATGATGTCTGGTCCAATTGGCGGTATGATTGGTACTAAGTTTCTGGCAGAGGAGTATGGAATTAAAAATCTCGTTTCCTCAGATGTAGGAGGAACGAGTTTCGATGTAGGTTTAACCATGGAGAAGTACGTTCCTGTGAAGTGGGAAAGCTCCTTAGGCGGCTTCATTTTAAATATACCTATGATAGCTTTGGATTCCATTGGAGCGGGAACAGGAATGTTCGTACATTATAATGATATATCAGGAAGGCTTGAATTTGGACCCGAATCCGCGGGTGCTAAAATTGGAGTTTGTAATAGAGATTTCGGAGTTGAAACCGTTACTTTGACCGATTGTAATTTAATTCTTGGATACCTAAATCCGGATTACTTCCTTGGCGGTGATGTAAAGCTAGATAAGGATTATGCCTTTGAATGTATAGAAGAGCAACTTGCGGATCCATTAAATTCTGACCCCTATAGTACAGCTAGAGGAGCAATTGACCTTGTTGAATTAGATATGAAGAATCATTTAAATGGAATGATTCAAGGCTTAGGCTTCCGACCAGAAAATTATACACTTGTTTCATTCGGTGGCGGGGGTCCCTTACATTGTGCGGGATATTCTCAAGGATTAAGGTTTGAGGATATATTACTGCCCGAATGGGCTGCGGCATTTTCTGCATTTGGATGCGCATGTGCAGAACATTCATACAGACATGAAAAGACGGTTGATTTAGTAATGACACCCGATGGCAAGATGGATCAAGCTACTGTTATGATGCTGAATGCAACATGGGCTCAACTCAAAAAAGATATATCAAAAGAGTTTGAAAAGGAAGGAAGAGATCCTGAAGAGATGGAATTTAAGCCGTCACTACGTATACAATATTTAGGAATGCTAGATGATTTAGAGGTGGAATCTACTTCAGATAACTTGAAAGAAGATGATTTACCCGAGGTTAAAAAAAGATATGATGATTTATTTGAAAGTATTTTTAGACGTGGTTCTAAATCACCAGAGTTGGGCTATCACATTACAAAAGCAGTAGCAACAGGAATAATTGACGTTCCAAAACCAAGTTTGCCTTTAGAGGAATTAAGTGGGGAGGAGCCCAGCGAAGAGTCGGCAAAGGGATTTAGAGATATATTTTGGGAAGGAGGATGGCATGAAGCATCACTCTGGGAGATGAATCTTCTAAAAGCAGGGAACGTGATTAATGGTCCTGCAGTAATTGAAGCTCCCGCCACAACACTTTTTCTTCCACCGGGATTCAGTGTGAGTTTAGATAAACACAGGATTTTTCATATGGAGGTGTAAAAAATGTCTAAAAAACCTATAGGATGGAATAATAAAACCTTAAAAGAAATGCTTGAAAACAGCGAAAAACTTTTCGAAGAAACAAACCATTATTATGGGATAGATATGCTTAGATTAAAACAAAAAAATCCCTTTAATTATGAAAAGGGGTATGCTAGTCTGAGAGGAGCCTTAGTTTCAGCCAGAGAAACAGCCTTACACATAGCAGCATCACCCATTGTAAAGGAGATAGGAGAGCTTTGTTTTGCTCTTTATACTCCTGAAGGAGATTCAATAGTTGTCTCTACTGGAATTTTAGTTCATGTACATACTATGTCCGAGGCAATCAAATTTATGATTCGGGAAGATTATGAAGAGGATCCGGGAATTAATCCGGGAGATATTTTTCTAAATAACGATCCCAATACTGGGAACGTTCATACTACTGATGTACAAACAATTATTCCTATATTTTGGCGAGATGAATTAATTGGATGGGCTGGTGGAGTAACTCATCAAATAGATGCCGGAGGTATTACTGCTGGTCATGACTTAGTAGCCGCTATTCAAAGATTCGATGATGGGGTCTATTATACATGCAGAAAAATTGGTTCCAATGATAAAATTTGGAAAGATCATATGATAAACGCCCGTCGGTCGGTTAGAACTCCACTCTATTGGGAACTTGACGAAAAATGCAGACTTGCTGGATGCTTAATGATAAGAGATGCCTTGATGGATTTTATAGAAAGGGAAGGTATTGATTATTACAAAGGATTTATCCGTGAAGCCATCGAAGAGGGAAGACAAGTTTTACAAAAAAGGGTTGAAGAGAGATTGATTCCTGGAAGGTATCGATCCGCAGCCTTTTTCGATCTACCAATGAAAGATGAGGCATGGCAACCCCGTGCTAAAGAGAATCGGATTACAAATGAACCCGTTGAAATTATTGTAAAAGGAGATGGTTGTCTTTCTTTAAGTTTTGAAGGAGCTAGTGGTCCAGGCCCGAATCCTATGAATTGTGGTAGGGGAGCAATGGAAGGAGGACAATGGGTATTACTAACGCAGATTCTAATTTATGGAGATAAAGTAAATGACGGAGCATATTTTGCCGTTGATAAGTATTATCCCGAAGGGACTTGGTGTAATCCAGGGGATCCATATTTATCATACCAATCACCTTGGGGCAATTTAATTCCTGCATATACGGGAATGATGAAATGTATTTCTTATGGTTTATTCAGCAGAGGCTATAGAGAAGAGGTTGTACCTGGATATGGATTCACGGGTGATGCTATTCAAGGCGGAGGTATTTATTCCAGTGGACCATTGGAAGGGCAGAGATGGTTTTTAAGTACCTTTGAGATTAGTGGGCAAGGATTAGGTGCGAGTGCTGTAAGGGATGGGTTAGATTGGGGTTATGCTATGTGGAATCCAGAATCCGATTTGGGAGATGTAGAAACTTGGGAACTTTTTCAAGGAGGAATTCCGTATTTGTCAAGAAAAGTCAAACCAAATACTGCGGGTCATGGAAAATATCGTGGTGGAGCTAACTATGCTGGTGTGGCTATGATTGCCCACTCTCGAGATGTGGAGTTTTTTGGAGCGCGAGATGGTTTAGTATTTCATGGAGCCGGTGGGATGCATGGGGGATATCCACATGCCACAGGGTATCGATTATATGCTCAGAACACGAATCTAAAAGAACTTATCGAAAATCAAAAACCATATCCCTTGGGAGATCCAGATCCAAGCAACGGAGAATTTGAAAAAATGCTCAAAGCAGAAATTACTCGAAAACCCTATTGTTCAATTTACCCAATTTCTCTTGAAAACAATGACCTCATCCACTGGTCTTTAAGTGGAGGACCAGGTTATGGAGATCCATTAGAGAGAAAATTAAGTTCAGTGAAAAAAGATCTTGATGATGGAATTTACACGGAGGATATTGTTGAAAAAGTATATGGTGTGATAGCAAAATATGATGAGAGAACAAGAAAATGGAAAATTCACCAGGAAGAAACAAAGGAAAGAAAGGAGGAAATTCTTTCAGAAAGAAGGAATAAATCTATGACTTTTGAAGAGTTTTGGGAGTATGAAAGAAAAAAGATTACAGAAGATCGTTTAAGTGAACACGTGAAAAGAATGTATTCGGAAAGCTTAAAATTATCTGATAGATGGGCAAAAGAATTCAAGGAATTTTGGAAATTTGATGATAATTTCAAGATGGAGGAGATATAAATGTCACACCAGGATAAAAGAATCTTAGAAAGGATGATCAATGGAGATCTAACGTGGGAGGAATTAAGACCTATAATCAGCGGTAAAAAAGATCCAGACAGATTTGAAAAGATACTTTCCATTTTACAAGAAAAAGTTGAATGGGATGAGAGAATTATTCTTCCTCTTCATGAACACCTCTACATTGTTTCTAAAAATGGAGAGAGAATCGTTAAATGCGATTGTGGATATGAGTACGGGAATTATAAACAAAACTGGAAGAAAAAATGCAGAATAAGAATAAGAGATACAAAGGAAGATATCAGAGAATTTTATCCCCCTCAAATGGGATGCGACACCGATTGGTTAGAATTACGAGAGTTTTATTGCCCAAATTGTCTCACCTTATTAGATACTGAGAGTGTCCCTCCAGGTTATCCAGTCATTTTTAACTTCCTTCCCGATATTGATACATTCTACGAGAAATGGTTGGGAAAAAATGCGCCCGATACAACTTAAGCAATATAAAGAATTTTTTTTACGTAATTTTTTAATATTTTAAATCTATGATAGATTTTTGAAAATTAGACCTTATTTTACTTCACCAGCAATCACATTTATTCCGTGCTTTATTGCTAGTTCAAAATTTGTTCGATTTATTTCCAGACAAGCTAAAATTAATCCATCATATTCCTTATCAAATTGTTGTTTAAATAATTCTCCTTTCTTTAGTAAGTGAAATATATCTCTATTATCAGCAGTCGACTTAACTTCCATTAATAGAGTTTTCCCATCTTGGACAACTACATCAATATCGGTGCGATAATCTTGCAAAAATATATTACCATTAAGATCTACTAATTTTTCACGGGAAATATTACTCCTATCAATATTTTCTTGAATAAGTTTATCACTTAAAAGATTAAGTATTAAGTCCTCTAATTTTTTTCCACTTCTGGAGCTAATGGATAATATCGTAACTTCTAATTTTTCCCGATCCTTTCTCGCTTCTTCAAATCCTCTATTCATTTGTGTGATAACATCTTGGAAACGATTGTCCATCTGTTGTTGAATTGCTTCAAATCGCTTATCCATAGACTCAAATCGTTTATCCACTAATTTAGTACGTCTTTCCATCTGTTGTTGAATTGCTTCAAATCGCTTATCCATAGACTCAAATCGTTTAT
>CAZZIC010000155.1:7337-10009 GCA_964653985.1 uncultured archaeon
TCCATCTGTTGTTGAATTGCTTCAAATCGCTTATCCATAGACTCAAATCGTTTATCCATTGATTCAAATCTTTTATCCATAGATTCGAATCGTTTGTCCATCTGTTGTTGAATTGCTTCAAACCGCTTATCCATAGATTCAAATCTTTTATCCATAGATTCGAATCGTTTGTCCATCTGTTGTTGAATTGCTTCAAACCGCTTATCCATAGATTCAAATTTCTTATCTATTGTTCTTGTTAACTCAACAATATCCTCATGCGTAGCTACCACTCCAGATAATGCGCTAATAATTGCTCCTTTTACGGTGTCATTCTCACGAATTAATTTCGGGAGAATTTTTAGCAACTCATCAATATTAATTTTGCTCATCTACGTTATTGATATGTGAAAATATATATATAATTATACCTCTTTTTTTCCAAAATTATTGATTTCTAACGGTCTTTTATTGATAAAGGTCAAAATATCTTTATTTTAATAATCTTTCCAAAAATTTTTAAAGCCAAATATCAAAGTTCTTACTATCCTATCCTAAGTTAAGAATATGAAAAGAGAAAATTAGATGAAAGATTTGAAGGATTTAAAAATAAGAAGTAAGGAAATCATTTATGTGATTAAAAACACACCCTACTATTTTGCACCTCTTGGGATTATTAGTGGTTTGGGCTTAGAGGAAAAAGAAATTAATAACAAACCTTTTATCGGAGTGGTTAACACATGGAATGAAGTGAATCCAGGACATAAACACCTTAATACACTTTCTGAAGCTGTCAAGGAAGGTATAATTGAATATGCATAAAGAATTTCATTGTAAAATTTATTCTCTAGTTATTTTTTCACATATTTTAATGTTAAAGTTTTAAGATACTTTTTATCAAAAATACGTCAAAAAAATTGATCTCAAGGAAAAATGAAGGATCCTATAGAAAACTAGAATAATTTTTCTTCTCATAAAAGTTTTTCAGAATAGAGTATAAAAGGTAAAAAAACTTAATTATTTATATTAAAAGACTATTCAATTATTTAAACACTTATCTAATAAAATAAGAGGTAATCCAAATGAAAACGACGATGTTTGGAACAGCTGGTATAAGAAAGGTTTTTCAAAATTACAGCGAAACTGACATAATGTTCACCCCTCAAATGGCTTTAGAGGTAGGGTTGGCTTTAGGAACATATTTACATCAAAATAAAATTGGAAATGGCTCAAATGGTATTGAAGTAGTAATAGGAAGAGATATACGAACATCAGCTTTACCAATTGAACACGCTTTGATTTCAGGATTATTAAGTACTGGATGTAATGTTAAAACACTCGGGATAGTAACCACACCTACATTGGCAATGTCCTTACAAACGTTAGGAGCAAACTCAGGAGTGATGATAACGGCAAGCCATAATACTCCCCGCTGGATAGGATTAAAGTTTTGGAACCCAAGCGGTATCGGATACTCCCCAGAACAAGAACAAGCAATTGAAGAGATTTATAACAGCAAAAAGTTTATAGAAACGAATTGGGACGAGATTGGAACCAGTACTCATATTAATAACATTAATGAGATTCACATTAATGATATTACCAACAGAATTATGTTCGATGGTTGTGATTTAAATGTTATTGTAGATCCTGGAAATGGTTCAAGTTGCGATATAGTCCCTTCTTTACTTACAAAATATGATATAAATATTACCACCTTAAACGGAAATATGGACGGGCGATTTCCGGGCAGACATAGCGAACCTAGTAAGGAAAATTTAAAGAAAATCTCACAATTCCTAAAAATCTCAGACCAAGAAGATATCGGCATTGCTTTAGATGGAGATGCTGATCGAGTTATTTTTCTAGATGAATTAGGGGAGATAATTGATCCCATCAGATTACTTGCTCTTATGGGTAAATATTATCTTGAAAAATATAAAGGAATTAAAGTAACCGAAGAAAATAATAAAGTAGTTACTCCGATTAATTCCTCAAGTTTAGTTGAGGATGTATTAAATCCTTTGGGATGTGAGGTAATTCGTTGCGAAGTTGGAGATATTAAAGTTGCTATACAGCTAAAAAAAAATAATGCATTTTTAGGGGGAGAAAATTCGGGAACATATATCTGGCCTCGAACCCATTACGGACCAGATTCTATTGTGACAATTGCCAAAGTTCTGAAGATGATGGTGGAAACCAGAAAAACTTTAAAACAATTATTGGAAGATATTCCCGAATATCCTTTTTATAGAACAAATCATCGTTTAAAGAAAGACATTGTCTTTACGAAAGAAATTCATGATAAAATTATAAAAAAAATGGAAATAGCTTTCGAACGCTTAGGTTTAACTATAAATAGGATCAATAGATTAGATGGATGTCGATTTGATTACAACGAAGGTTGGCTCTTGATCAGAAGGTCGGGAACAAGCCCTTATCTTAGAATTTCGGGAGAATCAAATATTAACATGGAAAAATCTATAGAGATTAATAAAATAGCAACTAGCAAAATGCAGGAGCTAAATCTAATCTAATGATGTTTAAGAAATTTTTTTAAATACAAATTTAAATTTATGTTTGGAATTTTCAACTATTAAAATTCTTTGACCGGAGCTCTTTTTTCGATTTTTCAAATAACCAAGAATCTAAAAATTTATACTTTTCTCGATCGTTTATATATCCTTTTTTAT
>CAZZIC010000156.1:0-7910 GCA_964653985.1 uncultured archaeon
ATAATCAATTTTTGACATTATTTTCAATTGAGTTTAAATTAAACTCATTCATTTATTAACAAAATGAAAAAAAAATTTATAGTATTTATACTAATAGTTATTTTTATTGTTGCTGGAGTTTCTGTTGTTTTTCTCACGAGAGATACTAACGAAGATTTAATTCAGAAGGCATTTTTTACAACTGAAGAAAATCAAATGTTTTATTACTCTTCTCCAGCAGTTGATGATGAGGGGAACATTTATATAGGAACGTCTCATAAATCAAGATGGGAAATAGAGGGAAATCAATGGTCAGAAAATTATTATCTTCTCTCCTTTTATCCTAATGAAACTTTAAGATGGAAATTTCAAACAACTAATTCAGAAATGGTTAAGGGAGGTCCGGCGATTCATCCAAAAAATTTATTACTATTTTTGGTAGAAAGCCACTCTCCTAATCCAGGAGGATCAATGTCAAACGCTACTTACAATAAATTATATGCATTAAATCTAGACGGAACACTGAATTGGAGTTCAGATAAACTTAATGAAGATGTTCATGATGGTTCTTGGGGTAGTAATGGTCTCCATCCTGCAATAGATTCTGAGGGACATATATATGTTCAAGGACAGCACCATATGACATCATTTTATGAGAATGGGACAATAAAATGGAGAAATGAAAGTTTTATTTTAAATTATGCTGGTTCTCCTTCAATTTATAGAGATACTGTTTATTTTCCATCTGGAGATACTAACAATATATACATATACGCTTTTTACACTAACGGTAGTCATAAATGGACGTATAAAGAGACTCAATATGAAGCAAACAATAGATTTAATATGATCTCTATTGATAATTATGGGAAAATGTATGTGGGAACGGATAACGAGAAATTTTATGCCATCAACCCCGATGGAAGTTTATCTTGGATCTTTACCATTCCAACATCAGGAGCAAAAGTTCGAGGAAATGTAGCAATAGATACCGATGGAACAATTTATATTGGAACTAAAAATGATCAGAATTCAGAGTTTTATGCTTTAAATCCTAATGGGTCTTTAAAATGGAAATATCAAGAACCCTTAAGAGATGTCTATTCCTCTCCTACAATCACCGATGATGGATCCATTTTCTTTGCTACAGAAGATCGATTTGTCTTTAGAGTTAATAAATATACGGGTGAATTTAAGGAAAAATTTGAATTAGAGGATGACATTACTTGGTCTTCTTGTACTATTGTTAATGGAAAGTTGTATATCGGGGATATGTCGGGGAGATTATATAATATTAGAATACCCAATGTAAATCTTTCAAATACTCCTTGGGCATGTTTAGGAGCTAACTATAAAAGATTAAGGTCTCTCGAGATAAGTGTATAAATAAAAATCGCGACGCTTATGATATCTCAGGGTTAAAACAGGATTTGTAACCCTAACAATTTATATTTTCTAATTAAAACTCTAATATTTGTGGGCGTTTAAATTGATAAGATCAAGCGTTTTCTATATCTATTTTGAGAAAAGGATTTAAAAACACAAAGAATAATTTTTTTCCTCTCAATTTATCATTGGTAAATCCCTAAATATTCCAGGAGGAAGGTTATTTATATATTAGGATTTTTTAATAATATCCTAAAGCCGGAGAAGCCATCTTAAAAAAAATCAAATTCCTTTCTGGAAGTTTTTTTGGTGATCTCGCAAAGTTTTAACCTTTTTAAAAACCATAATAAATGCGATAGTTGCCACACTTCCCATCAGCACCCCCCACCATAAAGGAAGAGAAAAGCCAATAATTGCAGAACCTATGATTGGTCCAAAGACTTGAGCCAAACTATCCATAGTTGTTGTGTATCCATTAATTTTCCCTACTTGATTTGGTTTCACCGTCTGAGTAATTTTACTAATTAATAATCCTCTGGAAATTGACACCCCATAGCTTACAAACAGCATAAAAATAAGAAAGAACCAAAGATTTTCTACAAGAACGATTAGAAAGAATGATAAAGCTACAATAAATAAACCTAATTCTGTCATTCGTTTCTCGCCTAATTTTCTTAACGTGGGTTTGAATAAAGTAAATCTTACAATCGCACGAAATATTCCTGAAATCGTTAAAAGAAGCCCTATTCCCAGAGCATCGAGCCCTAATGCAACTCCAATATAAATCGTAAGGTTTGATACATAAAGTTGAAATGAAAAGGTATGGAAACCATACTGTGTTAATAAATAGAATGCGGATTTATTCTCTCTTAACTTTAATTCGACCTTTATTTCTTCCTTTGCTTTTTCTCTTAAAGATTTCGGCCAAGACTCTTCAACAAAAAAAGCAGTGATAAATATCGTTGTTAGGGACATAGCAGAGGCAGCTAAACCTGCTGTTGCGATTGGAAACTCTGGACCAAGAATTCTAATTACAGATAAAATTCCTCCGAGCCCAGGACCGACTAACCCCGCGAAAACATGAACGACTCCAACATTGGTCATTTGAAGCCCTCGGTCTTTAGGTGGAACAGTATCCGTTATTATTGCCTTTACAATTGGAAAATTTCCCCCAAAGACGCCATCAACAACTCTTGCTATAAAAAGTAGATATAAAGAATTAGAAAAGGCTAACATCATAAATGCTGTAAATGTTCCCGCTTGTGAAATCAATAGAACTGGCTTTCTCCCTATACGATCGCTAATATTCCCCCAGATTGGTGCGAATACTAAAGTAAAAACCGCGTTAGTCGCTAATAGTAAGCCTATGATAAAAGGAGTTGTTTCAAAAACTTCTATAAAGGTTGGAAGAAACGGGATTATAATATAAAACCCTAAAATATCAATAAAAAGCCCTATCCAAAGCGGTGTTAATCTCGGATAATCGTAATCATTTAAAATATTCTTAGCCATTCTTAAAATTAACCTATAATCCTTTTATGAGAAAATATTTAGAATAATTTAAGATCATTGCTTAATAAATAACTAAAAGAAATTAAACTAGAATATTTAACCGATATTTTTATCAAAAATTAGAAAATGATCGGAGAGGGATGATCGTTTCTGAGAAGTACTTGTTCCCCTAATCTTAAACCGTTTTTCATCAACCAAAATTCTGGAACCCCAATTTGAAGTTTATTTTTCTGCTTCTTTTTTTGTATATCTAAAAGCAACTCATTAAATCTCAAGGATTTTCTATTATTATATAATGTCGCGACAAGTTGATTCATATCCTTAAGATAATTTTCATCTATTGCATAGAGGGGTTTATGATTTGAAAATTCTTTTACTAAGTTCAATAGATGTTTATAATTTTCATTCATATCCTTCTCATAAGGCAAGATTATAAACTTTTCATAACCTTCCTTTGTCTTAAAGCTCTTTATTCGAATATATGAACCTGATTTTATTTTATGACGGTCCATTGATTCTTTATTAGCAACAATAATCTTATTAAATGAACTAATACTTCCTGTAATTTCACTTAAATACCAACCGCTTTTTCTCGAGATTGTAGTTAATCCCATGTTTCTATATTTGTTCCTCCTTAACCTTATTTTATTTGATTATTCTATAAAAACTTAAATTAGATGTGGGAGTTATTTCCCACCTAAATATGTTAGTATAAACTTATAAATGTTTGCTAATAGAGAACATAGAGCTTTAAAAAGATTAGATTTAATCATATCCCTTAAATTTGTTATGCTTGAAAGAAAAATGATCAAAAGATTCCAATTATTAATCTCTTTAAAAACATATGCAGAAAATTACAGCCATAATCCTTCCCTTTTCCATTTTGGTTTTATTTAAGAAATAATAATTAAGATTAATAAGGATTTTAAGTAATCTCTATCTTAAGATTTTAAGAATAATAAGGAAAGAATTGAATAAACTAGATGCGTTTTAGGAAAGAGAGAAAGGCTGTTATAATGCTTCAAGATGGGAGATACTTTGAAGGTGTTGGATTTGGAGCAACTAAAATTGTATCGGGAGAGATAGTATTTACTACAATAACGGGAGCTGGATATATCGAAACCCTTACTGACCCCTCTTATCATCAGCAGATTGTAGTTATGACTCACCCACTTGTGGGAAATTACGGAGTGCCTCCTTGGGAAAAGGATGAATTTGGACTTTATAATTATTTTGAATCTAATTCAATTAAATTGAAAGGATTAATAGTAAATGAGTGCTGTAAAAATCCTAGCCATTATGAAAGTGTAAAGTCTTTAAATGAATTTCTTTTTGAGGAAGGAGTTCCGGGTATTGAATGGATTGACACTAGAGCAATCACCAAGATTTTAAGGACAGAAGGAGTTCAACTAGGAATTTTAGCAGTTTATGATAAAGGAATTGAACCAAATATTAAAGAGCTAAAAGAAAAGGCAAAAAATTTGGAAGATCCTAATCAGAGAGATCTTGCATATGAAGTTTCTACAAAAAAGATCAAGCACTACTCTCCATCTAATCCCATAGGAAAAGTAGTTGTATTAGATTTAGGTGTAAAATATAATATTATCAGAAATTTGCTGAAAAGAAATATAATGGTAGATGTGGTCCCATCTAACAGTCGATATGAAGATATAAAAGATTTAAATCCTAACGGTGTCTTGGTTTCAAATGGACCGGGAGATCCCGCATTTTATAAAAATGCAATATCAGTGGTCAAAAGATTAATCGAAGATAATATTCCTACAATGGGAATATGTCTCGGAAATCAAATCATTGGCTTGGCAGCTGGGGGGTTTTCTTATAAGCTAAAATATGGGCATAGAGGAGGCAATAAAACCGTAATAGACCCAAAAACTAATCAATGCTATATCACTTCTCAAAATCATGGGTTTTGCGTTAAGGATTTTGAAAAGGGAGGATTTGTGGAATTATTAAAAAACATTGATGATGACTCAAATGAAGGAATTCAACATAAAAGTAAACCAATCTTTGCGGTTCAATTCCATCCAGAAGCTGCTCCTGGTCCTTTAGATTCACTCTATTTATTTGATAAATTTCTAAAACTTATGAATTTATAGAACACATATGCCATTAAATAAAAGTATTAAGAAAGCATTAATATTAGGTTCTGGGGGAATAAGGATTGGACAAGCAGGAGAATTTGATTATTCCGGTTCTCAAGTTCTTAAGGCTCTCAAAGAAGAGGGAATTAAGTCTATTCTAATAAACCCAAATATAGCCACGATACAAACAGATCCCGAATTATCCGACAAGGTTTATTTTGTTCCGATTAATGTAAAATACTGCGAAAAGATTATTAAAAAAGAAAAACCAGATGGCATTTTGTTAGCATTTGGAGGACAAACCGCATTAAATGTCGGAGTTGAATTATACGAAAAAGGAATTTTAACTAAATATAATGTCGAAGTTTTAGGAACCCCTATCGAGTCAATTCAGGCTACAGAGGATAGAGATATTTTCGGCAAAAAAATGCACGAAGCAAATGCCAAAGTTTGCATGAGCAAAGCGGTTACCTCATTTACTGAAGCAATTAAAGTTGCTGAAGAATTTAACTTTCCATTAATGATTAGAGTGGCATATACACTGGGAGGGAGAGGATCTGGCATCGTTACTGATATGGAAGAATTTAGAAGAATGGTGAAAAAAGGGTTGGCTCAATCCCGAATAAATCAGATATTGATAGAGGAGTCTGTATGGGGTTGGAAGGAAATAGAATATGAAGTAGTACGGGATTCAGAAGACAATTGTTTTATTAATTGTAATATGGAGAATTTCGACCCCGTAGGAATTCATACCGGGGAGTCTATTGTGGTTGCTCCCTCTCAAACTCTAACAAATGAAGAATATCATATGTTAAGGGCAGCTTCCATCCGAATAATTCGTGGTTTAGGAGTAATCGGTGAATGTAATATTCAGTATGCCTTGCATCCATATTCAAAAGAATTTAGAGTCATAGAAGTAAATGCAAGGCTTTCAAGATCTTCTGCATTAGCTTCAAAAGCCACTGGTTATCCTCTTGCTTACATTGCCGCGAAGCTTGCTGTAGGTTATCAATTATATGAACTTAAAAATAAAATTACCAAGATAACAACCGCTTGTTTTGAACCAGCCCTCGATTATGTGGTATTAAAAATTCCTAGATGGGATTTAACCAAGTTTAAGAAAGTTGATCGTCGTATCTCAAGTCAAATGAAAAGTGTGGGAGAAGTCATGGCAATTGGAAGAACTTTTGAAGAAGTCCTTCAAAAAGCCATTAGGATGCTCGATATCGGAATGAAAGGTTTTGTTGGCAATGACCTAATACCAATTGAAGATATTGAAGAATTAAAATTCTTCTTACGAAATCCTACAGACTTAAGACTTTTTAGGATTGAGGAGGCAATGAAAAGAAATATCTCAATTGATGAGATTTATCAATTAACTCGAATAGACAAATGGTTCCTCTACAAACTTAAACATATTATCGATATAGAAAGACAATTGCAGGACTTAGACTTTACTGGTGATAATCATGAAGAAAAAGAATATTGGTTAAAGAGAGCTAAAAGGTTTGGATTTTCCGATGGTCAAATCGCAAAGATAACAGGTCTAAAAACAAATGAGGTCAGAATTCTACGTAAAAATTATAATATTGAACCTTTTGTTAAACGAATTGACACTTTAGCAGCGGAATGGCCAGCTAAAACCAATTATTTATATCTCACATATTCAGCCACTAAACATGATATCAATTTCGAAAAAGAGTATAACAAGAACTTGAAAAAAGTTATTGTTCTTGGATCGGGAGTATATAGAATTGGCTCTAGTGTTGAATTTGATTGGGGATGTGTAAATGTTTTATGGGGATTGAAAAAACAAGATGTTGATCAAGTCATTATGATCAATTATAATCCTGAAACTGTTTCGACTGACTATGATATTAGTGATAAATTATATTTTGAAGAATTATCTGGGGAAAGGGTGCTTGACATATGTGAATTGGAAAACGCTTATGGGATAGTGGTTTCTGTGGGAGGTCAAATAGCTAATAATTTAGCTGCAAAATTTGAAAAATACAATCATTCTTACGAGAAAATAAAGTTAAATATCTTAGGAACACACGCTTCAAGAATTGATATGGCAGAAGATCGGAGTAAGTTTAGTTCTCTCTTAGATAATCTCAAAATTAAACAACCAAAATGGAGCATGTTCACCGATAAAGAGGATGCTTTAAAATTTGCTCAGGATGTTAATTTTCCCGTTCTCGTTCGACCTTCTTATGTATTAAGCGGTGCGGCAATGCGTGTATGCCATGACGAGAAAACATTAAAAGACACTTTAGACTTAGCAGCCTCTGTGTCTAAGGATTATCCCGTGGTAATTACCAAATTTTTTAATAATGCCCGTGAAGTTGAATGTGATGGTGTATGTGATGGTGAGAATGTATTTATAGGAGCAGTCGTAGAGCATATTGAAAATGCTGGAATTCATAGTGGAGATGCTACAATGGCGATCCCTCCTCAGACAATATCTTCACAGACCATACAAAGGATAGAGATTTATACAAGAGAGATAGCTTTAGCTCTTAAAATCAGAGGTCCCTTTAATGTACAATATTTGGTTAAAGATGGAGAGGTTTATGTTATTGAATGCAATTTACGGTCCAGTAGAAGTATGCCATTCGTCTCAAAAACCCGTGGAATAAACCTAATGCGGGTTGCTTCTGAAGTAATCATGGGGAAAAAAATTCCTAATCAATTAAAAAATCTTCCTTACGGAAATTACGTTTCGATAAAGGCGCCGATGTTTTCATTCGTGAGATTAGAAAAAGCAGATCCGGTTCTTGGAGTAGAAATGAGCTCCACTGGAGAGGTCGCTGCTATCGGAGATGATTTTCCGGATGCTTTGATTAAAGCTTTGGAAGCAACTGAAATGAATATTCCAATTCTCGGGGGAAACATTTTGATCTCTGTGGGAGGTGATCGATTGAAGCA
>CAZZIC010000156.1:8010-10008 GCA_964653985.1 uncultured archaeon
GGAATTAGTTTTATTGCTTTTCTTCTCTTCGTCCTTCCTCGTATTTCGTTCTCCTTTCTTCGTGCATTAAATGGACTTCTTTTTTCATTTCTTCTACAACTTCTCCGGTGAGAGGGTAATATTTAACCCAGATTATTAAACAAATAAGTGAAGCAATCCCAGGAATCAAGGCAAATGATATATTAACACTCAAATATGCCAATTCTAAACCTTGTGTGGGTTGTAAACCTCCTGCAGAGGCTACATATACTAGACCAAATGCTGTCATTATAGCGGGAGGTACAGCTAATGCCACACTAATCATAGGTTTGCTGAATAACGCTCCAATTCCCGCATATAATCCTTCTCGTCTCTCTCCTGAGATTTTCCAGAAATCATAGTCGATAGTATCGGCCCGCATAGGGTTATGCTGAATGAAATCACCTGCAAAGCCCAACATAAAAACTGAGACCCCACCAGATATGAGAATCCAATTTTTCGTGAATCCAACAATAAATGTAAGGAAAAATCCTAAAGCCATTATTCCCAAATAATATGTTATTGATTTTTTGGTCGAATATTCCTTGGATATATATAGTACTATCACAATTCCCACAATAAGGCAAATTATTGGGGCAATCCAAAAGAGCAGTATATTTATATCAGGTATTTGTCCTAAAACCCATGTTAGATAGAAAGGAAGACTTACAACCAAGGAATTAATGATAAAAACCGAAAGTCCATCATAAATTACGTAAATAATGAAGGAACGGTTCTTAAAAGCCTTTTTAATTGAGCTAATCAATCCCTCAGTCTCTTCGGGAAGATATTCCGAATGTTCACGAACTCTTGAAAGGATTAAGTAGGGAATTACCCCAAAAATAGCAATAATTATTATTAAAAATTGGAAAGATGCCACGGAATCAGGTGTTGGATTGGACAGGTATATTACCGGTAGAACAAAACCAATTAAAATTGCGGGTAATCCAAATGCGGAGCTGATAAGTTGTATTTTTTCTCTTTCTCTCTGATCCAAAGTCATTTGTGGAGCTAAAGCAACCCAAGCACAGAGAACAATAGTGAAAAGCGTATCGTAGGCAACTTGTGATACCAAATACCACACAAATAGCCAAAATTGTATTGCTCCCGTACCACCACGCCAAGCTCCAGGAGGAAAGAATACTAAGGCAAAACAAAGACTAAATAAGGGAGCTCCATACTTGATATATGGAATATATCTCTGATATTCTCCTCTCCTCTTATTGAAAAATTTCGTGTTGTTAATCATATTACCGAAAAGAGGATCATTTACCATATTCCAGATCGCATATATAATCTGAGCTATAGTAATCCAAAAAGAAGCCAAGCCCATCCAAGCATAGTAAAAGGACTGGATAACTCCCATTGCACCGCCAAAGAAGGTTCCGGGCATATTTGCGAATCCGTAGGCTAATTTTTCACTAAGAGAAACATCAACAAACTCCTCTTTTACTTCTTGATATGATTCTTCAGTCTCGTGTTTATTTTTCAAGATTATATCGTTCTAAATTTTAATTAGAATAGTTTAGAAAAAGGATGATACTATTTAAGATTTTGATGAGAATAATTATTTAAAATATCCAATTGTTATCCATTGTTATTCTCAGAAATCTCTTTTTCCTAATTAAGCCTAAAATAAAATTAAATAGAGGAATCTTGGTCTTATATATCTCATATTTATCGGGAAACTTTTTTCCGAGGCTAATACTTCTAAATTGGTCCAATAGTGGATAGCTATGAGAATAGATACAGAAAAAACATATGCGTTAAATTTAAGTACTTTACTTTACTACAGATATACTATAATAAAGAAAGACAACAAAATTCTGCGGGATAAAGAATTGAACGAGCAACGCACTTTAACGTATAAGGTCAATGAGCATCTTTCTCTTAAGTTATTGGAGGGGAAAACCCAAATTTTCGTGGGAGAGAAGCTCTTAAACCAGTGTAAATTGTTAGTTATGAATATCCCCAAAAAAA
>CAZZIC010000157.1:0-9808 GCA_964653985.1 uncultured archaeon
TAATTTAATACTTTGGAATACTTTTTGCTATTATAATAAAATTTAAGTTAATATAGATCCAAAGAAGGAAAAAAATGAATGAATTTAAATTTTTTTTAGCTGAAAACTTCTTAATTCCTCTAATACCACAAGATCTCCTTTATTTACATCCTCATTTTTATTTTGGATCCCTACAATAACTGCTCCTTTTGTACCAAAAGTTCCGATAATCTTAGTAAATGGGTCCTTTAACTCCTTTCCTATGATCATTTTTGCTCCTTCATAACTTTGAGCGAGATCAGTGCAGACTATTCCCTCTGAATGAGAAGGATACTTCACTTTTCCCTTTTTAATTTTATATTTATAAAACAATGGTGGCGTTTCATGTATCTTAAGCAAGTTAGCTGATCCTATGATTCTAAGGGTCGTTGGAGGCAAGTCTAATCGACTCAATAACATTGTATAATTTGTTTTTCGTATTAATGAATTATCAGTTAACAAACAAATTGCGTTAAATTCAGTTTCTTTTTGAGAGATAGTTTTTTGGAGCCTTTTTCCATTTAATTGTTCATAGGGAAATATATTGGCTGTGGTTGTCAACATGCCAAGCGTTAAATGGATCTGTGTTCCGAAATTAATATCCGGTTTAAATAAATTACTTTTATTTACTTTTATTTCGATGATATCACAATTTTCAAATTGATTGGGGTTTGTAGTTGCATAACATCCCCTATAGAGTTTGTCTACATCAACATTTTTAATATTAACTCCAACCCTAGAACCAGCTTTAGCTTTTGATACATTTTGGTGAAAAGTTTGAATATTTTTAACCGTTCCAGATTCCCTAATAGGAAGAATTTCTAATTTATCCTTAATATTTAAGGTTCCTTGAAGGATTGTACCAGTGAATACAGTACCCCGTCCCTTAACTGAAAAGTAATGATCGATCGGAATAACAACATCATTGTCTATCTCTCTTTGAATATCTAAAGAATGAATCGTCTCCAATATTCCCTTTTTAAGATCTTCAAAACCAATTATTTTTTTAGCAGAAACAGGATAAATCGGGATTTTGTTTGAAAAAGAAGTAGACCCAAAGAATTTTTTCATCTTCTGAATTTCCTTTTCAATATCTCCTTTGAAGATATCAATTTTATTGAGGATAACAATAACTTTTTCTATATTTAGAGCCTCAATCATTACTAAATGCTCACCTGTCTGTATTTGGGGGCCTTTATTTATATCAATAACGATTATCGCACAATCGATTATTTCAACCGATGAGGCACTGATTTTAATTAAATCTGCATGCCCTGGTCCATCAACCAAATTCACTAAATAATCGTCTAGTATAAAACTTGTGAATCCTAAATCTATTGTAATACCTCTCTCTTTACTTTGCGGGTGAGCATCAATTCCAGCAGTGGAAATTATTTCCGAAATAGCTTGTGCTACTGCTGTTTTTCCCGAATCTATATGTCCAAATAATCCGATATTTATGGGTTTTTTCTCTTGAATCTCCATCCTTATCAAATCCTACTTATTCAAGCAAATATTTTATATTATGAGTTTTATTAATACTTTAATCCTTATTATCCAATAATCATATAAAAATTGGACTCGATTAATTTTTAATTGTTAAAATTTTTAATTTATTGTATAGTAGAAATACAAGAAAACTAGGAGAATCAATAAAATGCCAAAATTTTGTCCTTATTGCGGAACGACCGTGAAGGAAAATGATAAATTTTGTATAGCATGTGGCAAACCCCTTCTTTCTAATCTTCCCAAAGAGAGTAAAGAAAAGGCAAAACAAAAAGTCCAACAAGATGTTAAAGAAATAGAAGAAGACGAAAAGAAACCAGAAAAGACAGAAAAAGAAGAAGAGCTTGAGGAAGAGGATGAAAAAAAGAAAGAAAAGAAAAAAGAGAAGGAGAAAGAGAAGAAGAAAAAAAAGAAAGAAATCAAACCTCTCCCCGAAGATGTTAAGAAACAGCTCAATTTATACATAGAACTTACTGATATTAAGCTAAACAAAAAAGCATTAAAAGAGAAATTAAAAAATGTACAAAAAGATCTTAAATCTCCCGAATATGAATTAGATTATGAATTCAAAAACGATGTAAATATTCGCTTGGAAGCAATTAAAACTCTTACAAAAGATTTGAAAGAAAAAGAACAAGAAATTGAATCCCAAATGGATGATGTGTTTATTGTTCAAAAGCTCAATAATGAAATTGAGGCAAAAGAATATCAATTGAAGAATTTAACAAAAGAACATCGATTAAGAAAAATTGATAAAGAAACTTTTGAGAGATTAAAAGAACGCTATAAATCCGAGCGTGAAGAATTATTAGAAGAGCGTGAAGATTTACGGGAGGGTTTAAAACATTGGATTCAAGAACTTAAAGTTGATAAGACCGATTTAATAGGGAAAAAGAAGTTGAATAAAGGAAGATACTCTTCCAAAGAGATTTCCGAAGAAGAATTCAAAAAAAAAGATAAAGAATATGAATTAAAGCTGAAAAAACTCGAAACGAAGATTGAGATATTAGAAGACTTGGCAGAATGAGTAGTTAATAGCAAACGCAATTTTTATTTATATTAAATAATTTTAATTAGTGATATTATGAGGAAAAAGATAATTACTATAATTTTTTTACTGATCGCTTTATCATTACTCACTATAGGACTTATACAAGGGCAAGTTTCTTTAATAGACACATTATATGAACAAATGGCTAGCTTATAGGCGTAGTTTAAGGATTAAAATCTTCCTGTCCCACCAGACGAATCTTGGAGAAACCCTTTCTTCTGTAGAAACTTATCCTCTTTTTTCCTGACCTTTTTAGCATCCTTGTAATGACGTTTACATAGATAAATCTTTTTTGCTCGATTCTCTTCATATTTAAATCCTTCTACATATTGTTGCCATTTATTTTCTGACAAACTTCTTTCTGCCTTACGTTTACATCCCAACACGGAGCAAATCTTTCCACTTCCGGACTTAGACTTTAAATCTCTCTTCTCTCTCAATTCTTTAGGGAGTTTCATGGTTCTCAACTTGTAAAAAATTAATAATATCTAATATTATAATTGTTAATTAAGCCTTACTCTAAAAATTTATTTACCAAAATAATGGTCTCTCCCAATCTGAAATTCAATAAAGATTTAATTAAAAATAAAATCTATGATTGCAATGATCCTTCTAGAATAACACTTAAGGATAATTTTTTTACCCGTGCTGCTGTCCTTTTTTCAATTATGCCTTATGACAATAGACCTTACGATTTAATTCTAATTCATAGAACAAATAGAGGATTAAAACATCGGGGCGAGATTTCTTTTCCTGGAGGTAAACTAGAAATTCAAGACGTATCCTTAAAAGATACTGCTCTGAGAGAGACTCATGAAGAGATAGGAGTTCCTAGGGGAAATGTTGAAATTATTGGATGTTTACATGATTTTCCAACAATGACCAAATATATAATTCGTCCTTTCATAGGAATAATAAAAGAAGAAAGTAAACTCATAAGAGAAGAAAGAGAAGTTCAAAGAATTTTAAAGGTACCAATTGACTTTTTCATTAATAAGACAAATTTCAAGGAAAAAGCTTTTCAAATCGATGGTGACAGATTTCCCGTTTTTTATTTTAACTATAAGGAAAAAACCATCAATGAAGTTTTTACAATTTGGGGGGCAACAGCTCATATGATTGTTTCCTTTATTGAGATGGTATACGCCTTTCCAATGTCAGAATTAGGGATACAAAGGTTTGATCTCGAGAAAATTAAAGCTCTGAAAAGCTATATTAAATATAAAGATAAAATCACGAGCACAATAAGAGAATGAATATACAAAACCTAGAATTTGATGAAAAGTTCATAAAAAAGAGACTTAAATCCTTGAGTTCCCCTGAAAGAATAACTATGAAGGCAGAAGGTTTTACTAATTCTTCTATTTTATTTTTAATCTCTCCAAATAGAAATAACGTTTATGAATTAATATTAATCCAGAGAACAAAAAGACTTGGAGATAAACATGCTGGAGAAATGGCTTTTCCAGGTGGAATTCCAAACCCTAAATTAGATCGATCCCTAAAATCAACAGCCTTAAGAGAAACAGAAGAGGAGTTGGGAATTCCCAGAGGTAAAATACATATTTTAGGGGCATTTAATGATCATCTTACCCCAAAAAAATTTATTATTACTCCTATAGTTGGATATGTCAATAGAAATCAAAAAATGAAAAAAGAAGATAAAGAGGTCAAAGAAATCATCAAGATTCCTATAAGTTTTTTTGCGAACAAAAGGAATTATAAGGAGAGAACTTACCAACTTCATGGAAATATGATTGCTGTTGGGAAATATAAATATAGATCCAAAGAAGGAAAAAAATATATTATTTTTGGGGCTACTTCTCATGTAATCGTCGATTTTCTTGAATCAGTATATGGTCTTAAGTTAATGTCTGAAGGTTGTAGAAGATTAAGTTGCGAAGATCTTCAGAAACGGGATCGAAAATTAGCAGATTAATTATAATTGATAAAAAATAATGATAAATTTCATTAGAAATCAATAATTCTCAGCCTTAAGAGAAACATATTATTTAATATTGGCTCCCGCCGGTTGGAATTAAGTTCATTTTATGACTTAACAATAAGTGGTCTCCGACGCTGGACTTCAAATCCAGTTATCCTGCGGAGGGATAGCGGTTCGATTCCGCGCGGGAGCCGCCATTTATTGCCTCAATCCTCTAAATTTATTAAATTTGAATATAATTTACATCAGATATATACATAAATGATTTGAATTAATGATTTTTATACTTTATACTAATAAAAAAAATTTATAGAAAATTTTCATTTAGTACATGAGAATATTATAGATTCTCTTCTTTATATCGCTCCATTGCTTCTAAAATGTAATCTTTTGCAGTTTCCTTATCAAACCATCCTTCTACTTGTGTATTTTTTCCCTCCTCTAATTCCTTATATCTTTTGAAAAACTGAGTCATTTCATTTAGAAATCCTTCTTGAACGTCTTCAATTCCTTTAGTATCTTCAAAGAAAGGATCATTGATGAGAACGGTTAATATCTTGTTATCCTCTCCCTCTTCATCTCGCATCTTTAACATACCCAAGGGTCTAACGATTACTACGCAACGCGTATCTAAAGGAAAGCGAGACCATACTAATATATCTAAAGCATCTCCATCTTTGGCTTTTGTTTTAGGAATGAATCCATAGTTCGTCGGATACCTAAGAGAAGAATGAAGAACTCTATCCAAAATTAATAATTCCTCATGTATTTCATATTTATTTCTTGAATCTCTAGGAATCTCAATTACGGCTCTAAAGTTCTCAGGAACTTTATCTCCAACATCAATATCATGATAATTCATTTAAATTCAAGGATCTTAATTTTTCTCTAAATAAAAAAGATATTTTAAAAAATAATAACTGATAAAAATCACTGAAATTAAAGTAAAACAAACCTTTTTTGATACTATTGACTCTTAAAACATCCATTCTCTAGAGTGTTTAATATCATAACTTAATAGTACTAAAACAAATTTTTAATAATCCGAGTAATCAAAGATAGAATTATGAAAAAAATTTCTTCCGATAAAATTTCCAAAGCTCTTAAAATATTGGGGAATATTGAATCCCATCGGTTTTATTGGAAAGCTTCTGGATATATTGATGAAGATTTAGAACGTCCAATTGTTGCGATTGCCAATTCTAAGCAAGACGCGGGAGTGGGTCATATGCATTTAGGGGAACTATCTCGTAACCTAAAAGAAAGTGTTTATGCAGCGGGAGGTACCCCCATTGAATTCAATGTGATCGGTCCTTGTGCTGGATACGCAAAAGCCTCCGCTCTCGATGACATAACCATGCTTTATGATTTACCTCAACGAGAATCTATAGCAGATACTATAGAGATTCAGATGAAAAATTATAATGCTGATGGTTTAGTATGTATTTGCACTTGTGATAAGATAGTCCCTGGAATGTGGTTAGCGTCAGCGAGGTTAAATTTACCTACTATTTTTTTATTAGGTGGTCCGGCACAACCGGGTTGTTGGCGTGATCAAGAGATTGTATTCCCCACAAATATCATAATTAAAGGTTTAAATATGGTTTTATCTGGAGAAATAAGTGAAGATGAATTCTCCAATGAACTGCAAAATATGGAATCAAAGTGGATTCGTGGATGTGGTGCTTGCCCAGAATTAACTACTGCCAATACGACTATGATTTCAACTGAAGCTTTGGGGCTCTGTCTTCCAGGTGTTGCCACCACTCCTGGAAATGCTATGGAAAAAATACGTCAATCTCGAAAAACTGGTCACGCTATAATGCAACTGATTCACTCAAATATTAGATTTAAGGATATAGTGACTAATAGTGCTATGAAGGACGCGGTCAGAACGGTTATGGCAATTTCTGGGTCTACTAATGGGATCCTTCATTTACTTTCATTAACTAAAGCTATGGATTTAGATCTTACTCTCGAAGACTTTCAAGAGATAAGTGATTCAACCCCTTATGTCTCTCCTCTAAGACCAAGTGGAAAATATTCCATTGTAGATTTCCATGAAGCTGGAGGAGTCTTGAAATTAATGAAAATTCTAAACCAGGATTTCGATCTGAATCGCCTTTCAGTCACGGGATATAGTTTAAATGAACTACTTCAAGATATAACTGATGAACCCTCCGATGTGATTAGAAAAAAAACTAATGCTATTTATCCTTCTGGAGGGATTGTTATCATGAAAGGAGATTTAGCCCCAAAAGGCGCTCTTATGCGGCACACAATCATGAAATCAAATCTGGAGGATTTTATTGGACCAGCGAAATGTTTTAATACTCAAAAGGAAGCTTTGTTAGGGATCTTAAGTGGAAAAGTAGACTCAGGAGATGTGATGATTATAAGGTATCAAGGTCCTAGGGGTGCACCAGGCTATTCCGAGAATTTTAAAATTGTGCTATTATTAGATGCTCTGGGTTTGAACGATGTAGCGGTAGTGGCAGATAGTAGATTTTCTGGAGCTACTGAAGGAGCTCTCTATGTAGGATATGTATCTCCAGAAGCATATGTAGGTGGACCAATAGCAGCGGTCAAAAATGGGGATCAAATCACTATAAGTCTTGAAGCAAGAAAGGTAGATGTAAATTTGACAACAGCCGAAATTAATGAAAGACTTAGGGATGTAAAACCTCCTAAGCTAAGGATAAAAGAAGGAATTTTGGTTGATTGGAGAAAGAATGCTACTCAATTCCACGAAGGTGCCATGTTAAGAAGGAAATTATAGGTTAAAATAGATTTATTTTAATTTAAGAAAAGGATTTTCTTTATAATTATTAGATAAACAATTAAAAAATAGCTTATTAACTATTATACAATAAACAATAAACCAACTTGAACGGTAATTTTTAATGGATTTTAGCAAAATAATTGATCATTTTAAACATCAGAAGATCCCCCAGAATATGCTCGATAGGGGGCAGTTAGTGTTAAATAATTTTCTTGATCCTATCAGAGTTCTCTTTGAACAAAAAAGTGTCCCTGATATTCCATGGACAGATGATCAAATCGAATTTCTTTTACACACCTTATCAAATATGGACACCGATAAAGATAGTAAAGCGGCAAGAGTAGGAGAAAGAGAGGCACGGATATCTTCAGAATTGCATAAAAAGATTTCGGGAGGATTTTGTCATGGTGTCGGAAGAAGTGGATTTCTTACAGCTCCACAACCTAAAGCACCGGGAGGGTCAATAATGTATGAACTCTCTAATTACTTAGCGAGAAGCATATTACGCAAATTTGGTCTTCCTAATATTAAAAAGGCAATTGTATCACCTATCGCAACGGGGATGTCATTAGCTCTTTGTTTAAGCGCCTTAAAGCCAGATCGTAAAAACTTCAAAAGAAATACTGTATTAATTCCTCGTTTAGATCACAAGTCAATATTAAAAGCGATAGATCTTATGGGATTCGAGAAAAAGATTGTTGAAGGCAAAATCTTTAATGATGCTGTAAGGATACCTTTTGAAGAGATAGAAGCAAATTATGAAGAATCTTGTTTTTCCATTATCTCATTTACCAGCTTTTTTCCCCCAAGAGAACATGATGACATTAAAGCGATTAGTAAATTTGCGCAAGAGCAAGATCTGGTACATATCATAGTAAATGCCTATGGAGTTCAAAGTCCTGAATGGATGAAATTGATCCGTGTGGGAATTGATGCGGGAAGAGTTGATGCGGTTATACAATCAACGGATAAAAATTTTCTAAATCCTGTAGGTGGTGCTGTAATTGCTTCTCCCGAAAAGAAAAAAATTGAAAAAATAAGCCAATCATACGCGGGTCGTGCTTCTGCCTCTCCAGTAGTAAACTTTCTTGTCTCTATGCTTTCAATGGGCTTAGAAGGATATAAAGAATTAATAGAAGAACAAAAAAAGAATCGAGAACTATTAGAAAGATTACTTAGCAAAACCGCTGAGAAAATAAATGAGAGGATTTTAGATATTTTTAATCCTGTAGCTGTTGCTCTTACCTTGGAAAATGTTGAGAGAGAAAAATTAACTGCCTTAGGTGGGGCTTTATATAATTTAAGAGTCACGGGACCGAGAGTTTACGATCCAAGAGAAAAGGATTTTGGAATGTGTTATAATAATTATCCAGTACCTTATATTGTTCTGAATGCGGCAATTGGAGCGGAAAAAAGGGATATTTATGACGCTGTGACTCGTTTTGAAAAAGCATATGATCAAATTGTTTCACAAACATGAAATTCACTTCATTATTTAAAATTCTCAATTTAAATAATATAAAAATTTTTATTTGTTTTCTATTATATTTTAATAAACATTCCTAAGAAATTTTAACAGTTTTTTAATTTAATCACACAATAAGGTTTTTGTATTGGAAAATAGACTTTTAGATCAATTTAATAACGTTATCTCAACACAATGGTTAAAACAAGAAAGTGTCGAGGATTATGGTCCGTTAACACATCGTGAATTATTTGAAATTGCCTATCATACATGTAACGATATAGGTACTCGATGTATCTGGGTGAAATTATCTCCTGAAGAACAAGGCGGTTCAAGGGCTATCCTCTATTCAAAAGACAAGTTATTTACCGAGATTGAATCTCTTATAGATAATTTGAAAATAACTCATTATTTTAATGAAGATGGGAATGGAGATAGACTTTCGGAAAAATTTTGTCCAATAATAGAAACCCGTAAGGAAAAATTCGCCCAAAAAGATAAAAAATGGAAGGAACAGATGTTAAAAATCATTTTGGTCGAAAGAAAAATAGATGAAGCCGCTAATCTCGTTATGACAAAAGATATCAATAGAAAAGTCTATTTTGCAATTGGAGACGCCAGAGAAAGTGCAGCAGTAGTTCCAATCTTTATGGAAGCAGAAGGCTCTAACTTAGTTCAGTTAGCATTAAATAAATGGATGACCACCGCGCAGAACCTCCCTCCAGAGGAATCCTTTCCGGAGGATAAAGCTCCTGGGCTTCTAAGGAATTTAATGCAAATCAAAAAGTGGATTCTAAACCTCGTCTCTTCTCAGTTAGATAAGGAATAATAATTTTATCTAAGAAAATCTCTCTTTTTATAAAATATAGTTTTAGTTTAAATGGCAATTCATCAAAAAAGTACTCCTTTCGTTAAATAGGAATAATAAAAAGCTGTAAAGAATGGTCCATCGGGGATTTGAACCCCGGATCTCAGGTTTTTACTAGAATCGGACAAGTTAAGTAATGTTATTTATTTGTATGTCCGATGGCCATTTATAAG
>CAZZIC010000158.1:0-9797 GCA_964653985.1 uncultured archaeon
AAATCATCCATATTTACGGGATCCTCGTCGCTTCCGTTAATGTCGGAAGGATTTCCTAAGTTCATCAATTGGGAACTTGAAATTAAAAAGACCATCACCAATGTTCCAATTAATAAGATCCTTCCTACTTTTCTATTATAGCGTGTCAATTAAATAAAACCGTAATGTCCTAATTTTATTATATTTATTATTTTAATAATTGAAGAATATTAAAATTTCTTACTAAAATCTTCTATAGTAAATAAATTTTGAAATAAGAAAAGGATCTATAAAAGAAAAATGAAGGGCCCGTAATTACCGAGAGTATTATAATTATGGGAAAGAAAGATTATAAATAAAAATAAATAAAAAAAAGTTTTCTCCTTGAAAAGGTTAAGAATTGTTTCCCCATAGAATTAAATTTCCCGAATATTCACCGCTAAGAATATACTTGTTATCATTAGATATGGCAACAGATTCAACATGATCTTCGTGATCATTAAGAGTTTGCACGAGCATACCCTTTTTAATATCCCATAGTTTAACTTTTTTATCGGCAGAACCGCTTACTAAATACTGGTTATCCCGAGAAATTTCTAGATCAATAATCGCATCCTTATGACCTCTTAAGGAAAGATAATATTTCTTCTTATCAAATTTCCAAAGTATTATCTTAATACTTTTATACCAATTACTAATGCTAGCAATTAAGCTGCAATCAGCAGAAAAATACATTTCATTAAATGAATTGTTAGTGAAGCATAAATAAGATTTATCAAAACTTTTAATTGGGTTTTTTGAATCAATGTTATAGAGGATGGTGTTTCTTTCGTTATCTTTTATAAGATAAGATTTAATGTTTATTAAAGGGAGACCTTTTTTTGTTTGAAATTCAGTTGAGTTATTTTTTACTAAAACCCAAGAACTTTTATTATCAGGCCAAGTGCGTTCTTCGGTTTCTATTCTTTGAATTTTCTCACTATTTGGAATCTTGAAGACATCATGATATAAGGTCCATTCTGAAATCTGTGGAACTCCGATATATTTTCCATCTGGAGAAAGAGTAAATTCTGAGGAGGAAAATGAATTAGAATCAACTTGCATAACCATAGTGAAATTTGAGGTTTCCCATACCTTAATTGATGAATTAGCACCAAGACCAATTAAATATTTGTTATCTTGTGTTAGTATAAGATCGTCAATAAGATCGGAATGCTCTAATTCATGGATATAGTTTACGCTTTTTTCTCCCTCATCTATTTTCCATACTTTAATTAGCTTATCCCAAGATCCGCTTACAAAGGTCTTTTTATCCAAAAACTTTAATACACTTATTTTATCATTATGAGCTTCTACAATATCAAAATTCATATAAGACATTTTATCAACTTTTTTAATTTAAATTCAATTTGATTTAATTTAAAACAAATCTGATGATATAGATATTAATAGCCCGAATCTACATATAAATCCAAATCTCTGCTGCAAATCTTTAAACCAAATAACCATCTATCTTCCCGTGCATCTACACCTGATCCCTCGTAGAAATATTTAAATCCCCTTCTTTTGAGTTCATCATAATATGGGATTGTGCCTTTATCATAATATGGTCTTTCCCTACGGTATGAAACAGGGTTATCTTCTTTAGGACTTTCCATTACACATTCCCATTGTATTTTAGTTAGAATTTCAACTGCCTTATCAATTCTGATTCTTGGTGCCTTTCTAATCCAAGATACTTTAGGCCACATATTTGGAATATAAAGTCTTTTGCTTCTTCTTCGAAAATAATCTATTATTTTTTTCTTTATTTGAGTATGAGTCACTTCTTCCTTGGTTGCTATAATAAAGCTAGCAGTAGAAGAATTCGAAACAAAACCTAATCTAATTTTCATTTAAATCACCACTAATACTTATATTTGATATCTCGGACATATTCTTTCATTTTCTATTAATTTTTCTCTAAATTTTTTATTGATTGAACCAAACCAAACGGTATTGAGAAAATCATTTATGTTCAATAGGTCAATTTCTTGTAAAGAATTATCATTCTCCAAAAAAGAACAAGGATATCCCTTTCCATCGACATTTACATAATAACTAAAGCATGCTCCCTCACAAGGTTCGACCATAGATCTTAAAACCTTTTCTTCTTTCTTTCCTTTAATGAGATCTAAAAATTTTATAGCAGAGCAACTGTCCAGACCGAAGAGAATTTCTTTTTCAAGTGCAAAGTTAATCAATTTAGAAAATTCCATTTTAGTTAACGGTTGAAGATCTCTTCCTCTTCCCTTTTGCTTTAGACTTAAAAAGAGAAGAGCATTTAAACCATTAAGTCTCTTGTCTGTCTCTAAGCTTTTAATTAAGTGAAGAGAACTTTTTAAGGTTTCTTTTGCGATCAATTTATGTATATTTATTTGTTTTACACCATTCTCTTTCAATATTTTAACAGCATCGAAACAAACTTCATCGTTATAGTGACTAACCGCAACAGCCCCGCAATATTTTGCTAGTTTTGAAGCTAAATTAGGGTTAATCCGCATACCATTTATAGTAATATTTGGGATCACATTTCTCTTCAAGCAATATTGAAACATCTTCCATAAATCTGGATTGGCGTCCAAATCACCCACACCAAACGCCATTTGCGTGAGATTTTTTGGTATTCTATCTAAGATCATTTTAAAGGTTTCAAATTTCATATTTTTTCCCTCAGCGGTGTTAGATTTATAACACCAAGGGCATTTTCTTTCACATATTGTGGAAACCTCTATATCAATTATTTCTGGACCTAATGGGCTGAATGGAGGATCCTCATCATGAGTTTCACCCCATCGCAAAAATAAACCTGTCTCTGAGTTGAATATGTAATTATAATTCGGATGTTGAACGATTTTCAAAGGTCCGTTCCATAAAGGATTTTCTGCTCTCATAAATCTAAACTTTCTCTTATAGTGTAAAATAGATTTGGTTTGTATTTACCTTGGAAAACATATATTAACTAATAAATTCGGAAATCACGGAATGAATTTTAATTTGAAAGGTACTATCTTTTGTAATTTACGGATTTAAGTATTTAAAATCCTTGTTATTAAAAGAGATATATTTCTATTTAAGACTTTTGAATTGATTTACTTCTTTGATGTTCTTGAATTTTCATTTGGTTTTCAATACTTTTAAAACCTATTATTGGATTTCTTATTTATAATTCTTGTTGATAATCATGAATGAAAATGAAATTTTACAGCATATTGAGCAAAACAAATCAGATTATATTCAATTTCTACAAAAATTAATAAGAACAGATTCTTACAATCCTCCCGGAAATGAAAAAAATGCTGCTAAAGTAATCGGAGAGTATCTTGAAAAAGCCCAGATCTCGTATGAAATCTTTCCTTTTGAAGAAAATCGAGCAAACCTAATTGCATACTTGAATACCAATACGGCTAATAAAAATTTATTGTATAATGGACATATGGATATTGTTCCGCCGGGTGATATGAAGGAATGGAAACATTCTCCCCTTTCTGGTGAGATAAGAGATGATATTATTTACGGAAGAGGGACTGTAGATATGAAAGCTGGATTGGCCGCGATGATCATATCTCTCAAAATTTTGAAAGAGTTAAATTTAACTGTATCCGGAAATCTTATCTTAAATGCGGTTTCTGATGAGGAGACAGGCGGTTTTAAGGGAACTAAATGGATGCTTGATAATAAACTTAAGGACATAAAAATAGATTTTACAATTATCGGAGAGCCTACAAGAATGAAGCCCCTCCCCATCGCGATTCTATTAGGAGAAAAAGGACACCTCTTGGTAAAAATCATTACTAAAGGAAAATCATGCCATTCCTCTATGCCTACCCTGGGTAAAAACGCAATAAAAATGATGAATAGGTATCTAGTTGATTTAGATAAAATAGATAAATATATTCCTGAGACTTCTCCACCGATCGAAATGAGTCAATTGAAAAAGTTAGTTGAAGGTTCTTTACCTAAAGGGCTTTCAATTAATGATATCTCAGATAAATATACTCTTCTCAAAGACTTGTTAGAGTCTTTAATTAATTATTCTCGGAATGTTACGATTATAAAAGGAGGTATAAAAGAAAATGTTATTCCCGATCATTGTGAGTCGGTTATTGATTTCAGACTATTACCCGGTCAATCTCCAGAAACTATTGTTATAGCTCTTAAGAAATTAGCTAAAGATTTGAATTTTGATATCTCTAAAAATAACGCAGAAATCTTAGAAGGAGAAATCGAATTTAATGTTATCTTAAAGACTGGAGCTTCATATTGGAAAGATTGGAAAAATTATAACTCATTAAATTTATTATATGATACCATAAAAGCTACGTTTGGAGAAAATCCTCTTTATTTCCTCTTTCCCGCTAGTTCAGATGCTCGTTTATTAAGGAATTCGGGTAAATGTGAGCAAACTATTCTTTTTGGCCCTGGAAATGCTACTACTGCCCATTCAACAGATGAGAATATAGAAGTAGAGGAATTTGTAAAGGCAATAAAAGCCTATACAATATTTGCTTATAAATTTCTTCGATAAGTAGATAAATTTATTAATTGATTGATTCAATCCCTTAGATAAAAGATTCTATACAATATTTGCATACTAGTTATAATCAGAAGAGTCTGTATGACTGAAATGATTATTTGTTCACTTTTATGTAGAACATACCATTAATCTTTTACCCATATCTTAGCTCTTCTTTATAGTTTTATAATTTTGTAATAACTTTACACTCACTGACTTAGGTATTAAAAAATTATAAATGATTTAGCAATTATTAACATATTAATCTGGTAAATAATATAATTATATTGAATCAAGTTGAAGGACTTAAAAATCGAAGATACGGTTGTACTCCTTGATACTTCTCGATCGATGATGAGGAGCGATTTTAAGCCTTCTAGACTTTATGTACAAATAAAAGCTACCAAACAATTCATTGAAAAAAAATTTTCGATAGATCCAAAAGATAGAATCGCCCTTGCGACTTTTGGAAAAATAACTCGGAAATTAAATGATTTCACCTATGATAAGAATAAATTACTAAATTCTTTGAAGAGAATTCAAATCTCTGGGAAAGGGAACCTCCGTGATGGAATCGCTTTCTCTTTACAAATCCTTGTAGCTGAAATGAGGAAAATTGGTGGAAAAGTACCAAGAATCTTAATTTTTAGTGATAATAAGCTTCAAATTGAGAACAAAATCGATAAAATCATCGATTTGGCTAAAGGTTTAGGAGTTTTCATTGACTCTTGCCAGCTAGGCCGGCCACAAGATTTCCAGAAAAACATCTTAAAGAAGATAAGTCAGACTACTAAAGGAGAATATGGATATTTCAATAATTCCAAAGCTCTCTTAAATGCTGGAAAAGCCTTTGCATCAAAAAAAGATACTAATAAGACTGCAGATTATTTCTCACCAGAAAAGAAGGATAAGATCCCCCCTCTTGTAAGCGAAATTGCAGTTCCTCTCCGTCGACCGAATGTTATGGAAATAAGATTAATGATGAGTGAGGCGGGAAGAAATCAAGAAACGTGTCAGATTTGTCATTCAAAGAAAGCACCTATAACTGGAGCAGACTTTTTTTCTGAAGGAAGATTTTGTCCCTCGTGTGATCGTCCTATGCATCTTACTTGCGCTGGTTTGTGGGCTAAAAAGACCGAATATAAAGATAATGTATTCCGTTGTCCATTTTGTTATTTTTTATTATCTCTCCCTTATTCTGTTATGTCTTTAATAGAAGATAAAACCGATGAAGATCAAGAAATCAAATTAATGGAAGATGAAGATTTGAACGAAACAAAAATGGAGCTCGTGCCAGAAGATAAGGTAAAAAATATCGATGCCTCTTGTTCTTATTGTAATAGCATTTTCCTAGGAGATTATGATGTATACCAATGTGAAAATTGTGGGTCATATTATCATAAGCCATGCTTGGAAAAAATGTATAATGAAATTCACTCTTGTAGATATTGCGGTGCGAGAATCTCTCATCAATAGGATTTATCCCGTTTCATTTACAAGAGGTATGAATATCCTATAAACAACAATTTTATTATTTATTAAAATCTAATTTATGTATATATTTACTTGTAATTACCAATATTCTTAGTTTTCTGGAAGGTGATATTAAATGTCTAAAAATAAACAAGAGAAACGAAAATGGGTGGTAACATCAGCTTGGCCTTATGTTAATGCTGTGCCACACCTTGGTACTATGATTGGTAGTATCTTATCAGCAGATATATTTGCGAGATATTTAAGATTAATAGGGGATGAAGTTGTTTATGTATCAGGTTCAGATATGCATGGTACCCCTGTTGCAGTGGCAGCAAAAAGAGAAGGAATATCCTCTGAAGAATTAGCTATGAAAAATCATCGTAAAGTAAAGGATCTTTTTAAAAAATGGAGGATCTCTTACGATAACTATACTCATACTCATAATGACACACATATGAGTTTTGTTCAAGATTTTTATCGTGAAGTACAAAAAAACGGTTTTGTCTCAGAAAAAGAGATAGAAAGTTTATATTGCGAAGAGGATCAATTATATCTTCCAGATCGTTTTGTTGAAGGTGTTTGTCCAAATTGTGGATATGAAGATGCACGAGGAGATCAATGCGACAAGTGCCAAAAAATTTTAACGCCATTAGAATTAAAAAAACCAAGATGTGCTATCTGTGGAAACACACCAATAATTAAAGAAACTAAACATTGGTATTTAGACCTACCAAAATTAGAGGATAAAATAAAAACTTTCATCGAAAAAAATACTCTTTTACCTCAAAATGCTAGAAATGCTTCATTAAACAGCATTAATGAGGGTTTACCCGAAAGGTCCATAACTCGAGATTTAGAATGGGGCATTCCCGCACCGTTTGAAGGGGCTGAAGAAAAAACAATCTACGTGTGGTTTGAAGCGGTCTTAGGATATGTTTCAGCAGTGAAAGAATGGGCAGAAAAAATAAAAGGAAACCCCGAAAAATTTGATTATTTCTGGAAAGATAAAGATACAAAAACTGTATATTTTATCGGAAAGGATAATATAATATTTCATTTAATTGTACTACCAGGGCTAATACTTGGCTATAACGGCGATAAGCCAAAAGAAGACACACTCGTTTTACCTTTTAATGTGTCCTCAACAGAATTTCTTATGTATGAAAACGAGAAGTTTTCTAAATCGAGGGGAGTGGGAATTTGGATTAATGAAGCATTAGAATTAGCACATATTGATTATTGGCGATTTAATTTGGCTTATAATAGACCAGAAAAAAGTGATACTTCATTTCTCTGGTCTGAATTTGATAACAACGTTAAAACATTAAATGATGTGGTTGGAAACTTTATCCATCGAACTTTTACTTTTATTGATAAACAATTTGATGGGAAGGTTCCCAAGAGAATAAAAAATGATGAAATTGATGAAGAATTTATCACGAAAATTAACAACATCTCAAATCTAATATCAGATTTCTTAGAACAATTTGAAATTAAAAAAGCAATAAGAGAAATAATTGATTTTGCAAGAGAAGGAAATATTTATCTAAATGATAAAGCACCTTGGCATTTGATAAAAGATAATAAAGATGCAGCAGGTCACGTATTTAACCTATGTATTCAATGTACCTATGCATTAGCTGTTTTACTCGCTCCATATATACCTAACACTTCTGAAAAGATTTTACATTATCTCAATGTAGAAAAGAACATTGATGAGATTGAATGGTGGAGTGTACACTCGGAAGCGATTCCAGAGGGGAAACAAATAAAAAGGGCAAAACCACTTTTTGAAAAATTGGATATAGAGGAACTAAAAGAAAAACATGAAGAATTACACCAAAAAGAAGGAGGTGGAAAAGAAGATTTGATCTCTTATGAAGAATTTAAAAAATTAGATATTCGAATAGCCCAAGTTGAAAAGGTTGAAGAAGTCCCTCAAGCCAATAAACTTTACAAATTAACTATCAGTTTGGGAGATGAGACACGTACTTTAGCGGCTGGCTTGGCAGAACATTATAAACCCGAGGAATTAGAAGGGAAAAGGATTGTTGTGCTTGCTAACTTGGAACCTAAAAAACTAAGGGGGGTTATGAGCGAAGGTATGTTATTAGCAGCTGTAGAAGGAAAAGAAGTCTCAATTCTAACCCCTGACAAAGAAATAAAGCCCGGATCTAAAATCGAATAGACAAAAAGTTATTATTATTATTATTTTTAATCCTTTTTTTGTATATTCATTATTAATTTGTTAACATTTTCAATTAATTTTAACATAGATAATCTAAGTTATAAGAATCAGAATATATAGGACTTGCTTTAAAACTAAAAACAGTATAACTTATTGATTTTGTTTAAGTTAGGAATAAATTTACCTTAAAAACTATTTTAACTTATTTAAATTATAAAAGATATAATTGTTTAATTTTGATAGTTTTTGTTCGAACTATTAAAGATTAGATGGAAAAAATATTTGATATAATTCTTATAAAGAGGAAAGAAAATAATCGATATTATGAGTAATGCTCCAATTATTATTTATGATGCCATAAACGGAATAGAAAATCATGGAAATTATAGTGGATCTATAATATCAAAATTTCATGGCGAGAAGATCATTTTTTCAGACAATATAGAAGTAAAACCAAATGTTATTACAATTTATAATGGTCTTTTAGTAGGAACTCAAGAATCTGATTCCATGAAAAAAGAGGCATTTTCGGAAAAATCCAAAATCCTCGTTTATAAGAATCAAAATCAACTTGAATATTCTATAAAAGTCCCTGATGATATTATGAAACAATTTGATAAAGGGCGATTCTCGGAAACATACCCCTTTACGATAAACCTTTTACATTCAGCTATTCTATATTATAAAAAATCTTACTTCAAAGGCATTGATCATTTGGATTTTTTTAAAGGTGAGATTTTAAAAAACCCAGTAGCTGTTATTTCTAATGGAATTTGCATAGGAGATAGAGTTGTTATAAACCAAAATGGAGACCCCGTGTTTTACGACACCTTGATAATTGGGAGAAATGAATTTAACGAATTATTGGTGAGTTATGAACCATTTCTCAATATTGATGATGAACTATTCGAATATATAATCATTTTAGGAACTGAATCTCTTGAGGAATAAAAATAGGAAATAAAATTAACAAAAATAGGACTAAACATGTATGTTACTCTGGGAGAATAAGAAAAGAAAGATTTTAGATATTCTAAAGCTTGGAATTAATCCATTTAAGAGATTTGTTTCAACGGGAGAAATTCCTGAAAATCTGAGCTTTGTTCCATCAAGAAAGAGGTTTTTAGAGGACGTTAAAAAAATAATGATTAATAATGATAATTTCATCCTCCCTATAATCGGAGGTGTCGGTATAGGAAAAACTCATTTATTTTGGGCACTTAAAAATCAATTGGAAAAAGAAATGAATGTAATATATCTATCTCTTGAACAAATTTATAGAAAATTTTATTATAATCTATATTCTGAAATAATCGATGAAATTGGGATAGAAGAACTAAGGACAATAACTCGAAGATTATGTGACAATTGGGGTGCAAATGAAAAAAAATTTGGATTTTTCAGAGTCGCAGATATTGATAAAGTAAGAAAGAAAGCATGGGATGATTTGAAAGATAAATTTGAGTATGAATCCGCTCTAAGGGATATAATCAATGTTATTACAGCACATCAACTAGATCCTTATAAAAGAAATGAAGCAGAAAAAGTATTGTTAGGAGAACTTTTAAATGTAAGAGAACTCTCTCTTTTAGGCCTTGA
>CAZZIC010000159.1:0-5108 GCA_964653985.1 uncultured archaeon
CAGGTGATGGTTAATGGTGTTCTATCAGATAGATCCGTTCAGGATACTCCAAATTTACTTTATACAAGGCTTCTTATTTGCTTTCTTTCTCTATTTGGCATATAAAATTCTGAAGTTTAAGAAAAAACGGTTAAATAAAGTTTTTTCAAGATTTTATATATTCAGCTCTATTGGCGTGGTAATCAATTTTATCTATGCTCCCCTTCAAATAGAAGGATTTGAAACTATAGTATTAGTGTTAAATTTTCTTACAAATTTTTTCATTGTCTATAGTTTAACCTTTTTCTTGGTATTTCTATTAATTTTACTAAAGTCTGAGAAAATTATAACGCTAAAAAGAGAATTGGCAATCGAAATCGTTTATGGAGTCATTTTCTTCTCTTTGATATTTTTCCTTCCCTTCGGAGGAGTTCAGATTAATGAATCCACAAACTGGAAACCAGTATTTTCAACCCCCTTTTATATTTATTTAACAAGCGCATTAGTTTTACTATTAATTATTCCAATACTCTATCTAGCCTTTAAGGTTTATAGTGAGTTCAGTGATGAAGTGTTAAAGAAAAAATGGCAGTATTTCTTATTCGGAATAATAAGTCTTTTGGTTTTTATGTTTGGAACTTTTACGGCAAATTATTTGAATATCGAAACTTTCAGAACGATTTGGTCCATAATTGGCGGCATACTTGTTTTACTTGGAAGTTATTTAGTATATTATGGAGTTGGAAAGCAAATAAAATAGAAATCTCAATTTTTCTTTTTTTATACTTTTTACTTGTTAATCTAAGGGAATAAAAATTATTGAATATTCTCCTACTCAGTATGGTTGAGTTGAATGATAACTTTAAAGATTTAAAACTAGCAATTTTTGATTTAGACGGAGTAATATATCGTGAAAATGAGTTGATCGGGAGAACTGACAAGTTAATTCAGAATTTGAAGAATCTTTCTATAGAAGTGAAATATAATTCAAATAATTCAACAATCACGAGAGAGATGTATGTTGAGAAGTTAAAAAAAATGAATATATCGGCTAAAGTTTCTGATTTTTATACGAGTGCCTCAATAACTGCTCAAAAAATTACAGAATTTCAAAAAAATGCAATTATTTATATAATTGGTGAAATAGGACTGAAGAAAGAATTAGAAAAAGAGGGGCATACGATCATTGAAGATTCTTCAGATTATGAGGAAGTTGATTTTGTTATAGTAGGGCTTGATCGAGACTTTGATTATAAAAAATTAGCTGCTGCTCAGCGTTGCATTATTGATGGTCATGCTAAATTTTATGCAACTAATGAAGATAGCACTCTACCAGGAAGAGAGAGAATTCTACCGGGAGCGGGAACTATGGTTAATGCCTTAAAAACCTGTACATCTCAGGAACCTATAGAAGTATTTGGGAAACCACAGACTGCGGGTATTATATCCATATTAAGAAATACGGGAATTGATAAAGAAGATACTTATTTTTTTGGTGATAGATTAAATACAGATATATTAGCTGGAAATAAGGCGGGAATAAAAACCGTTTTAGTCCTTACAGGTGTGACTACTAAGGATCATATACAAAAACTTCAAGAAAGAAAAAAGGATTCAGAAGAAGTTGATATGAATCTATTCCCAGATTATATCATTGATTCACTAACCGATATTTTTAAAATCTAATTTTTAATCATTATTTCGATTTTTCCAGCAATAATAATTAATCTGATTAAGATCTTTTGTAGGTTACTTTCAAAGCTTTTTTTCTTTATTATTGTCGTTTCTATGACCGTATTTATATATGCAGATCAGTGATTGAAGATTAAATTATACATATCCGAAATGAAATAGCTATAGATGAGAATTAAGGGCATTTTGACTGATTAAATCCTTAGAAAGGGATAAAGACTTGGGAAATAGTCATAAAGTGATAATGAATGGTTAGATGTTACTCATTTTCTTTCTTAGAAGAATATAGAGAAAAATTTTGACTTAGAAAAATAGAAAGCTGATATTTTTACTCTCAAAAGATTTAGAGGGAATTTAGGAGTTTTACGTTTCTGTCAATCCTCCTTTCTTCGTATTAATCAGTTAATATGATATTAAGCAATTAATAATTTCTGGTTTATAGCACATCGGATCTTTCTAACATTAATTTGCTAAGATTTTGAAAGATTTCTTCCACATTCTTCCCTGTTTTAGAGGAACATTCCATATAACCGTAGAGATTCTTTTCCTCCGCTATCTGTTGTGCTTGTTCTTTACTTACCGTCCTTTTATACTCAAGATCAAGTTTACTTCCGACCATGATTATTGGTAAAGGATCAGTTCTTCCTTCAAACTTGCTGGTAAAGATTTCAAGCCATTCATCCATTTTTTTTAAGCTTGTATATCGTGTGATATCATACATAAAAATCCCTCCCGAAGAACCTAAAACATAGTGAGGGAGGAGAAATCTGAATCTATCTTCCCCGGCAAAGTCCCAAATCTGCATGGAAACTCGTATTCCGTCCCTCTGTATCTTCTTTACTTTAAAGTCAACTCCAATCGTCATACTGGTTCCCGTATCAAACAAACCGGTTAAATAACGGTTTAATAATGTGGTCTTACCTACACCACCATCCCCAAAGACGATCACTTTAAACATTGCATCTTGTTGCATTACTTTCAGCCCTTAACACCACTCTAATAGATAGTAACTCTATCTGTTGTTAGTAAATAGAATAAACTTAATTAATAAATAAAGTTAATTCTAATAATATAGATATATAATCTACTCTTAAAAATGCTTGTATTTTAAAATAGATGTCTAAATCTTTTTCAATTTAGTCCTATGAATAATTAGAAAAAAAGAGAGAATAAATTGAGCTCTTAGATCACACTCTTTACTGTTAAAAAAAAAGCTTTATCCTCATCATATGTGAGGAGATCATAGACATTTTCTTTTTGAACCCATAATGCGAGGGGATTATTAGGATCTACGGGATTTAAATTAATCTGATTAGTTTTGAATAGAAACATACTAATCTTTTTTATTTTGGTATAATAATTAATATTATCTCTTTTAAGTTTAGATCTCTCATAAGACCCAAGCTTTTTTATTAATTGTAAGTTCCTTATTCCTGTTTCTTCATGGATCTCTCTTTTAGCTGCCTTTAAAGCGTTTTCTCCGGATTCAATGTGTCCCTTTGGATATGTCCATGATTTCCCCTTATTATTAACTAGTACAATCTCTTTTTGAGGATTTAGAACTATTCCCCCGGCACTCTTATCTCGGATCATTAGCTCATCTAATATATCTAATATAAAATTAAATTTTATTATCTTAGTTTTATACAATAATTAATATTACATAAAATTCGTTCTACTATTATAAAGATTTAATTTATCTTAATATATATCTCACCAACTATAACCTATTTGATGAACTCATTCATGAAAACAAGAATCGCTATTGTTAATATAGACGATCACGAAGAGATTCAAGATGCTGTTATTGAAGCTATAAAATTAATTGACCCCCTCCCATTTAACCTACAGGAAGCAAAAAATATTCTTATAAAACCAAATTTACTTACTGCTAAGAAGAATGCTTGTTCTCAACCGAGTTTTGTAGAAGGTGTTATAAAATATTTATTAAATCTTAATATCCCAGCAAAAAGAATTAAAATCGGAGATTCTCCAGGACAATTTAAGATAACTGCTCGAAAAATTGCAGAAGAGGTTGGAATTTATGAAGTTTGTGAGAGATACGGAATAGAATTTACTGAATTTGACAATATAGCTCCTTCTCAAGAAAATATTCAAGAAGGTCAAATATTAGAGGAACATTACATTGCTCAAGCAGTAAAGAATTGTGATATAATCATAAATTTACCCCGCCTAAAAACTCATGGTGAAGCTACAATGACGGGAGCGATAAAAAACTATTGGGGGATAATTCCAGGAGGGTTAAAGGCTAAACTCCATTTACTGGGGAAAAACCCAATAGAATTTGGAAAAGTTTTAGCAGATAACTTTTCTTGGGTTGTAAAAAATAAACCAAAAAGATTAACAATATATGATCTACACACCATCATGGAAGGGACGATGGGTCCTGTTTCAGGAAACATGAAAAATTGGAATCTTTTATTAGCTGGAACTGATGAGTTGGCATTAGACCTCACGGCTTTAGAGATAGGAGATTTCGATGGTAAAAAGTATGTCCCTCACTTAAAAAATGCTGCGGAAAGAAATTTAGGAATAAGTGATTTTGAAAAGATAATTTATCAAGGGATTGGATTAGAAGAAGCTAAGAAGCTTACACCAAAATTTAAAGTTCCCAATAAATTTATGATAAAATTAGCAAGTTGGATAACTTCAAAAATCGTGTATAAAATTACTAAAAAGATTCCCGTTTTAAATAAAGATAAATGTATTCAATGCGGTCAATGTGCTGAAATTTGTCCTGTTGAAGGGATTATTTTTTCACGTCATGAATATCCTGAATTTTCAAGAGATGAGTGTATTTCTTGTTTATGCTGTGCAGAATTATGCCCTCAACAAGCAATTTCAACTAAATTAAGAGGTTTTTGGGGATTATTCAGATCCTAAAAATCTTTTCTTTTTATAAGGAAGTTGATATTACTAAATATAATAAAAATAAATGAGATTTCAAAAACATATAATAATATTTATGAATCCCAGCGATATCTATTATGAATGATCAAAATTCCTCTGATTTTCCCAAGAAAGAAAAGGTAAGTACTTTTCTGAGAAAGTTAAAAGAAGAAATTGGGTTTACCGACATTCTGATCTCCACGAAAGACTCCGAGTCCGAGATAACAAATCTTGAAACGAAGTTCCACTCAAAAAAATTTTCGGCAATGTGTGCGTCCGTATTAAGAAGTGCTCAAGATATTGGAAACGCCGCAGATGATAGAAATGTCGATAAAATTATTACTCGATTAGAAGATAAAAATATTATAATCATGAATATTAATGAAAATTTCTTTATGATCCTTGTTTGTAATGAAAATGCGAAAGTTAAAAGGTTCTTAGATTCTAAAGAGAAATACCTCGAGAAAATACTATCTTTATTATAATTTGAGTAACAATCCATATCATAATTAAAACAAATTTGATAT
>CAZZIC010000159.1:5208-7560 GCA_964653985.1 uncultured archaeon
AAAAAGAACTGATTTGATTAATGAAAGATTAACTTCGAGAGTCAATATGTTTAATATATTCTAAACAGATGTCCACGACAGGTCCTAAGGCTTCTTTGTCAATAACATCTGGCGTATCTTCCCTTGTATGGTAATATGGGGCTAATTCTTGTTCTAAGTTAAGACCTGATATCGTTGTTGCGGGAATTCCTTTTCGACTAAAAGCAGCTGCATCTGTAGCACCGAATGGAAGGGATCTAATTTTGCCATTTATATTTAAATCCTCTGCAATCTGTAAAAGCTTTTTATAAATCTCAGGATCATGTTTAGCACCAATCAGAATCTCCTTGTTAAGAATTATAACCCCTCCTTTTTCTGCGATAGAATCCATATTTATCATTTGGACATTTTGTTCTTTTAATTCATTTTTATGCTTCCTAAGATATCTTTTAGCACCTCTTAATCCTGCTTCTTCACCAGCAAAGGAAATTAACCTAACCTCAGTATTTTTTGGAAAGAATTTGCCATTTTGTTTATTTTCATCCAATTTTTTTCCAATTCCTAAAACGATAGCTACTCCGGATAAATTGTCAAATGCGCCTAAAACGCTATTGTAGGAATGGAAGAATATATATAGAATTACAATGGGAGTTAATAAAGCAAAAAAAATACCAAAGCTAAAGAATACCACTGGGATGTTTATTGAAAATAATTGCAGCCCAAATTTCAGCGTGGATACAATAAACAAGAGAGCAGTCCCAAAATATCCAATGAAAATAGTAATTTGCCCAAAACGTTTCAAGTAATAGAATAAGTTAAATTCATATGCAGAATCATGATGTGCGGAAAAGATCAATATTCTTTTGGTATCTTCCGTAGGTTTCTTTACTCCAATTATATTTTTAGATTCTCTTCTTGGAAATAAAAAGTCAAACACCTCATGATACCTCATAACTTCCAAAATAAAATAGCTGACTGTAATAAATTGTAAGATAACAGCCAATCCAATGAATAAAAAGCTAAAAACCGGATCAAGCAGTAAGATATTGATGTCGATTAGCACAGAGACCCAATAAAGAATTATTGAGATTAATATAAGAATGGATCCGTATCGAATTCCTCCTAAAAAGGCTCTAGGATTACTCATATATGTTTCTTGATAAGTATCGTCGCAAAATTCTTTCATCTCCCGTTCGATCATATTTCCCGCTTGTATTTCTTCTTCTGTTCCCGATTCTCTTGGTCCCACATCCTCACAGACTTCTTTTATAAAATTAAACATATAATTATTTAATTCTTCTTCAACCATTTTTATATCCTTATTTCAAATTTTCTATTAAATTATTATATTTAATGAATTTGTTAGAGATCCTAATAAGCTTTCAGTTAAAAAGATTGATAAGAAGAAGGTTTAAATCTACAAAAAATGTAAATGACTATATGAAACGAGATTATTTAAAAAATAAAACTTTTGATGATTCCTTTCCATTCGAACCTCACTATATGGAACTAAATGGGTTTAAAATGCATTATATCGATGAAGGTTCCGGAGATCCAATCCTATGCCTTCATGGGATGCCAACTTGGGGTTATCTATATCGAAATTTTATTGAAAAATTGTCTAAAGGTTTCCGTGTTGTTGTACCGGATCAAATGGGTTTTGGAAAAAGTGATGTTCCAGAAAATAAAAGGTACTTAATGGAAGAACATGTTTCAAATTTAAAGAAATTCATCCTAAAGTTAGATTTAAGAAAAATCACTCTTATTATTCAAGATTGGGGAGGGCCAATTGGTTTTGGATTTGCTGTCGATTATCCGGAGAGAATCAAAGCTTTAGTAATCATGAATACTTCAGTTGGAGTTATGAAAGAAGGGAGAAAACCTTGGTACGCTCCTTTGGAAGAAAAGGGAATTTACAGTGAATTTATTAAAAACGTATCAAATCTCATTAAAATGGGAATATATAATAAAGATAAAATAACAGAGACCCTACTAAAAGCTTATTCTGCTCCTTTCACTAAGGGAGGGTCTTATAAAGGTGCCTTAGCTTGGCCGAAGGACATCCCTATAGGAGATTCTCATCCGAGCGCTGAAATAATGCGGCATGTACGAAATAATCTAAAGAACTTAAAAGAAAAACCTAAAGTTTTAATCTGGGGAATGAAAGATCCCATCTTTCCTGAAAAAATGATTTCATGGTGGCAAAAAATCTATCCCAATATTGAAGTACACAGAATCGAAGAGGCATCTCATTTCTTACAAGAAGACGCGCCAGATAAGATTATTTCAATTATTCAAAATTTTTTACGACAAGTAAATTAAAATTAACCTTTTTAATATCATTTTAAGATTATCTTTTTAAGATTATCTTTT
>CAZZIC010000159.1:7660-9781 GCA_964653985.1 uncultured archaeon
TTTAGAAACTTCAATATAGTTCATATCCCTATTTTGTTTTCAAGATTGAAACATGAGATTCCTCATGAATTAATGAAAAAAGTGGTGGAAACAATTGACAATTCATATAAAGATAATAAAGAATTTCCACGAATTGAATTTATTAATAAAAATATTGAATTTTTTGATGAAGATGATTTTGAATTCATCAAATATGATAAGCGTATAATTGCGCTAAAGCAAGAAAACAAAATCTCTATTAATAACCAAAATATCTCCGATATCAATAAAATAAAAGGATTAGAAGATGATTATGATAAAATAACTGAGTTGGACCTTAGTGGAAATCATATAAATAAATTGAATGGAATTGAGAAGTACAGAAATCTACAAATTCTTAGACTTAATAATAATAAAATAGAAACCATAGATTTATTGAGCAATAATGTAAAGCTTGAAATTTTATCCCTCAGAAACAATAAGATTTCTAATATAGGAGATCTGAGTCAACTCGTTCGTTTAAAAAGAGTAGATCTCTCCGGAAACTTGAATATAACCACAATTCCAGAAAGTTTGAATGATCTTCCCTCTTTAAATAGTATTAAATTATGGAATTGTAATATTCAAAATGTTAAGAAAAGCACAGTAAAGTATCTTTGGAAGGATCAAAATTATAGATACTATTCAGGTTATTCTGAAGACTCTATAAGATATTATGAAGAGACTCATAAAGCTAAAGCACTATCCCATGTTGATAATAAACTCTATAAAGATTTTGCCAGATGGGTAATTAAGATGAAAAAAATTATGAGAAAATATAATTTTTCTTTTCAAGAACTACATAATTTCGAAGAGGAGCATAGTTCTAACCCAATTTGGTCTGGAAAACCAACAAGAGCTTTTAAGAAGTGGTTAGAAAACCGCTATCAATTGAAAATAACAGAATTCTTCTGATCTCAGATATAAGATAAATACATAGAATCTTTCATAATTTAAGAAATAATTAACATATCTATTCATTCGGTTTAAATTATAAGAAATTCTTATAATAAATGTATGAGTAAAAAGCTATATTGGGAAAAACCTTATGAAACGACATTCGAAGCCACAATTACCGAAAAAACAAAAAATGGAATAATTTTGGATCAAACCTTATTCTATCCGCAAGGCGGAGGACAAGAAAGCGATAAAGGTATTCTTAAATTTAGAGGAAACAAAATTAAAGTTTTAGATGTCATTGCTAAAGAAAAGGAAATTGTTCATAAAATCTCCAAACAAAAACTCAAAGATTTTAAAGTTGGGCAAAAAGTAATCGGAAAAGTTGATTGGCAGCATCGATATGCTTTAATGAAAGCACATACTGCTCAACATTTAATTTCAGCACTTTTAAAGGAAGATTATGGAATAGATACGGAAAATGCCTATATAGAACCTAATAAAGTAATCCTTCACTTAAAACAAAAGTTTACGCTTGAAAATCTTAACCATACCTTTAGAAAAGCAAATATTTTCTCAACAATTAAAAACTTTAAAGTTAAAACAATCTTATCAGAGAAAAAGAAAATCAGAGAAAATTTCCCTCATTTAAGAGGAGCCATTCCCGATGTGGAAAAATTGAGGTTAATTCAAATGGAGGACATAGATTTAATTTGCTGCGGTGGGACACATCTAAAGAATACGAAAGAGATTGGTCCTCTCTTTATATTTGAGACAAAAACACAAAATGAGATAAAATTTAGCGTAGGAAAAGAGGCAATTAGTCAAATGGTCAAGCTCAATATGGAAAACATAGAAATATGTAAAAATATGAATATACAGCTTACTGATATTGTTAAAAAAGTAAGCGAGCTTAGGGAAGAAAATACCCATCTTATGAAAGAAAATAAGGAATTAAAGTTGTCTTTATTAGATTATATATTCAAGAAGCCCTTATTTTCTCTGAAAAAAATTGATATATTCTGCTTAGATTTTTCTATAGATTATAAACTGATACAAAAAAAGTTGGATGAATTACCTGAAAATAGTATTCTAATAGCATTTTTTGAGGAGGATAAAGTTAGAATAGTATCTAAGGTAAAAAAAGTAAACGCGAATGATTTGATTAAGCATATAATATCGAAGTATGATGGAAAGGGAGGAGGA
>CAZZIC010000160.1:0-9713 GCA_964653985.1 uncultured archaeon
AATTACTTTGTAGCGTGAAACTAAAACCTTTTGTAAACCTAAGACATAGAATTCTATAATAAGGCACTACATTTAATCGATGCAAATCTTTATTTAAAATATTAATGAAATGGGGAAATGAAATTAAAGTTTAACTGGAGAAGATTTCCAATTTTTGCAGCATTCGCACTCCAAAATTACATCTCTTTGCCCTTCCAAGTCGATAAATATCTTACGCTTCATTTCACTATGACATTTATCACAGATCGCAGTAACTTTTTTGGAGATAAGTTTTTTCTTATCATTTCTTCGTAGTTTTTTAATCTGTTCCTTTCTTTTTTGGGCTTTTTCCAATCCTTTATAAAGCTCTACATACCCAATTTCCATATTTCCTTTGAATCTTTTTGTATATCTATGTTGTTCTTTAAAATGAGAGTTCAATTTTCTGATTGGATCTTTCGCACTATCGGTATAATATAAGAAGTCTCTTTTCTCTGGATCCTTATAACATTTTAAAACATAAACACACGAATCATATTTTTCCTTTACTTCGTCCTTAAATTCAGCATTTCCAATCTTTGAAGTACTCATAATAAATTTGAAACAATTTAACTCTAAAAATGAGCATAATATCCATGTATATATTCATAATATTGTAACCTTGTGAAATGAGACCTCGGAGTGAAAAAAAGGATAAGAAAAATTATAATAATTGTATATATTTAGGATTGGTCTTTTATTCGAAAGAATGGAAATATCGGTTTGACCAACTGCTCAGCACCTTCAAAGGCTGAAACTTCAACAAGCTCATTTTTTAACGCTTCTTTATATTTCTTCTCAAATTTTTTAATATATGTATCCAGAGCTCGAGCTAATATGGACGTTGGTCGTTTCGTCAATATTATTCCCATAACATGCTTTCCGGAACGAATAACAATTGTGGCTTCTTTACTTGAAATGCTTTCAATCGGGGCGCTTGATCGGAGAATTTGTTCAAAGACCATACCAATACTTGATATAAATCCAGAAAACAAATTCTCTTCAATCTCAACTTCTCGTTTTGTCTCAAAGGTTGTAAAGTGTATAGGAACTCCAGACCTATAAGTGACCATTAAAAGATAATGATCACTTGGTAATCTGTAGATATAATCAACATCAATTAGATACGTCAATAGAAAGATTAATAATCCAAGTAAAGGGAAAATCTCTCCCAAAAGACTGATACTCTCCAACCAAACAGGTATTTCTCCGAAAAACCCAATATAATCAATCAAAGATATTATAATAAATCCAATACTTGCGATTATCATTGATAAGATAAATCCCAGTGCTTTCTTTTCCTCCGTATAACGATAAATTCGATAGTAGGTTGGAAGCCCAAAAATTAGAAAAGCTACAAGAGGTAAATTAACATACCCTATATCCGCTAATAACCACATATAGTTAGTCGCTTCGGGCAAAACTGCGGAGAACCATACAATCGACCAGAGTGCTACATTTTGCACAACGATCAATCCGAGCATCAACATTAACCCGCTTAATCTCGGTTTTAAAGAAGAAATATCTTCAATAAAGAGATAAAAAAAGAAGAATTGAAGCCCGTAACAAACTAGTTCTAAAATTAAATAAATACGCCCATAAGAACCAAACGAGGGTAAAAGTTCCGAACTGTCTATAAAAGCCAAAAATCCACCTGCAAAACCAAACACCAATAATAATAGAAGATATGGAGCTGATCTGTTCTTAGATTTCGTTTCGTAAGCGAATAAAGCCAGAAAAATACCGTAGAGGCTTGCGATAATGATATTTAATATCGTAATTATGTCAAATGCCATAAAATCCCTTTTATTCCTATTTAAAAATGTATATGAAAAAAGGTACGAATGTACCATTCATTATACTTATATGTAAATGATATGATCTTTTTTCTATTTAAATATTAATGAGATATCTTATATTTAATCATTTTATAAATAAAAGTTAATTATGAATGTCTCTTTCTGTTCCCAATCTACAATATTTAAATATTAAAGCGACTTGAGCTAAAATAAAAATATTTATACAGCAAGAGCATATATACAATTAATTTAGAAAATAATTCTGGGGATTTAAATATGATTGTAAATATATATCACGACGATAAGGGGGATATTTCCGTCTTGGAAGATAAACTAATCGGAATTATTGGATATGGTAATCAAGGTAAAGCTCAAGCCTTGAATATACGTGATTCTGGATTAGAACTTATTGTAGGGACTCCGAAAGAGAAACAAAAACAAAGAGCAATAGATGACAAACTAAATATTCAAGAAATACCTGATGTTATAAAGAAAGCTGATTTAATTTTTTTACTGATCTCAGATAAAGAGATGATACCCCTCTATGAGGAAGAAATTAAACCTCATCTCACACCAAATAAAACATTGGTTTTTTATAGCGGTTATAATCTTGCGTTTAATTTAATGGACGTTCCTGATGATATTGATGCTCTTTTGGTGTCTCCACGAACAACTGGGTTAGGTGTTAGAGAAAATTATCTTAACAAAAAAGGATTTTTTACTTTCATTGGTATACACCAAGATTCTTCTGGTCATGCCAAAGAAACCCTTCTGGCTCTTACAAAAGCTATTGGGGGTCTATCAAAAGGTGCCATTGAACTTAACCTTAAAGAGGCAGTGGTCTTAAATTTATTTAGGTATCAAGCGTTTACTTATGCGTTTACACAAATATTAATACGTTCTGTCAACAATTTGATCGAGGAAGGCTACCCCCCCGAGGCAGTACTTATAGAAATCCTTCTTTCGGGTGAAGGTTCATACACAGTTGATAAGATGGTAGATATTGGTTTAATAAAACAAATGAACTTTCATAGTCAGACTAGTCAATATGGATCTCTAAGTCGTGCGGTGAAATTTAGAAAAGTAGCTTCTGAGGTTGAGGAGATCCAGAGAAATATTCTTAAGGACATAGAGAGTGGGAAGTTTGCGGAAGATTGGCAAAAAAACACCTCAAAGACTAAATTAGAAGCCCTAAAGGCACTTTTAAAACAATCGAGATTTGCCGAAATAGAAGCAAAAGTAAGGGATAAGCTTAATATTCCAGACCTCGGTGAAGCTATAAAAGCAAGTTATCCTCCTGAAGCTGATAAACTGGAGAATATGGAAAAAGCTAAGAAATTTTACAAAGAAATCTAATTCATCCCACCGTTCTTTTTCTTAGCGTATAGAGTAATTATAGTATAATTTAATTTATTTTTGAAGAGTTAATAAAATTACTTAACTATTAATTATAAAGGGTTTAAAGGATGGCAGAACAATTAACTCTATTGGGGATAATAATTGGAATACTCTGGGGGCCCAAAGAATAACATAGGGATGCTTTTGGAGAAGTATGTAATTAATGATATTCCCATCGAGGAGAGAGATAAAAAATTCTTCCGAAAATTAGCAAAAAATAAAATTTGATTGTTGGGTTTTAATCTGGATATTGGAATATATACGTCTTCATCCTCAAATATAAATGATAACTAAAATTAATAAAAGATTGGAAAAAAAAAGTAAATTTAAAGAAAAAAATGAGCTAATTAATAATTTATGAACCATTCCACCCAGCTAATCTGGCAAACAAATACCAAGCACCATATGCTTTCAGATTGCCATTTAGGGCTTGAGAATGTGCGGCGGAACATTCATACCACTTCCCTCCTTCCGAATAGCTTAACGTCCCCTCATGGGAGTTTTGCCATTCCAGAGCCCAATTCGCATCTAAATCACCGTTACCATCGCTATCATAATCACAGTTATCATTGGCGTATTTATCAAGGAAATATTCGTCGTCGGGATTATAACTTTCTATATCCGCAAAATCGTATAATGTTTTGTTATTCTCTAAGCAATAATCTCTAATCATCTCATTATAAATATGTAAATCTCCTTCCTTTCCGGTTCCCTCTAAATGCGCTGTCATATAAACAAATCGAACGTTAGGAAACTCAGATTCGAGTTGGTTCATATTATTGAGATATTCATTAATTGAAGCACTGTTTTTATCTAAACCACACCAAGACCATATTACAACGTTGTATTCTGGATGGGAATCTAAAAACGAGCGTGTTTGATCATCAAATCCATTTGTATTTCCAGTTAAATGAGACCCAGCATTATCATATAAGTGAAGATTACCCTCCGAACCATCGCTATTAAATTCATATACGTCATTATCGTCCATAAAATCATCCAATTCATACATCCCCGTAATTAATTGACTACCATGTGAAGTATGCCAATAGACAATACTTAAGTTTTCTTTTGCTAAGCTAATCCATTCATCAGGGATGTTTATAAAATCTTCCAAATGAGCATGATTATGATTAATAAGAATGAGCTCATCATTTTTTAGATTTGAATTATCATTTGCATTGGTTACTTGGTTGTTAATCCCTGTATAATATAAATAAAATGTTAAACTCCCCGCTGAAAGAATTACTAATATAATTAACACAATAAATCCTTTTTTCATTTGAATTACCCCGTATGTTAAAGAAGTATTATTTTTTATATCGTGTTTTGTATTTTTAATTGTTCCTATTTTTGGTTATCTTGACAGTTTTATCACTTTTAAGAACTAATTGACAGGTCTATTATAGCAAAAAACTTTAAAGTTATAGATACTTGAAAAACAAAACAATTTGTAATAAATTATGGCAAAGAAAAGAAAATATTTATGGATAATGTCTTTGCACTGACATTAACTTTCCTAAAACCGTTTGTTAGATTATTTGATGCTAAAAAGTGGGGTTAAAATATCATGGAACAGTTATACATAGTGGGTTTATCAATGGGAATATTATGTGGTGTAGCAAATAACATTGGAATGTTGTTAGAAAAATATGTGATAAATAAGATTCCTATTGAAGAAAGAAATAAAAAATTTTTTCGGAAATTAGTAACAAATAAAGTCTGGTTATTGGGATTTAGCCTTGATATTGGTATCTCAACAATTTTTTATATTATTGGTCAGTTATTGGTGGGTCCTACTTTAATGCCCGGATTGGGAGCCTTTGGTTTGATATTTATGGCTATTGGAGCGGTTAAGTTAATTAAAGAAAAATTTGAAATATATGATCTAATAGCAATAATTTCTCTAATCGTTGCTATTACACTTCTCGGATTTAGTGGGTTATTAATAGACGTTCCAGATTACAACTTTTCGGAACATGGATTCTTAATAAGATCTGCCATTTTCATGGCTATAAATGTAGGATTGATTCTAATTTTGGAAATTACTCAGAGAAAATCAATTCAATTTAGAGGTTTTGCCTTAGCCTTAATTTCTGGATTATATGCTATGATGCAAAACTTTGTGATTTCATTTACTACCGCAGCGATGATCCCTTTTTTTTCGGGAAAGATAACTATATTTTGGGGAATTACTTTAGTTGTAGCAGGGGTAATCTCTATATTAACACCTATCCTTAGTATTGCTAAAATGCAGAACTCATTCAAACATACAGACGCCCGTTTATCAATTCCTATTAGAGAAGTACCAGTTCAAATTGGACCAGCGTTTGTATTTATATCTGTCTTTGCGTTAATTCCACCAAATATTTATTCCTTACCGTTTCTCTATATCGCCATTGTTCTTATCATTATTAGTTCCTTTTTACTTGGAAAACGACAAGCAGAATTGGAAAAGATTGATTTAATAAATGGAGAGACTATCATCACTGATCCAATGGATTTAACATAATCTATTGATTGATTCATAAGTTTTTCATTTGTTGGGACAAAATTAAAAATACTCTTGGTTTATTAGTCATAATTCATATACTACGAATATATTAACCTCCCTGCTGACAGTATTTAATTAACCACGATTTTGAATGAAACATTTTATAAGGTAAATTTTTTAAAGTTTATGAGTGAATTTAATATAATAAACATGAACGAGGAGTTATTGATAAGCTAATGGGAACCAAAATTTATCGTCAAGAGGATGGAGATATTTCAGTCCTCAAGGATAGAATTATAACAATGATCGGTTATGGGAATCAAGGAAGATCTCAAGCTCTAAATATGCGTGATCAAGGAATAAATGTCATCGTGGGGAATAGAGATGATGAGTTTAGCGTAAGAGCAAAAGAAGATGGATTTGACACCTATAGTATTTCAGAAGCAGTTCAAAAAGGAGATATCTTTTTCCTCTTAATTCCCGATGAAATCATGAATAAAGTCTATGAAAAGAAGATCAGACCTTATTTAAGCAATGGGGATACCTTGGTTTTTGCCAGCGGATACAATATCGCATTTGACTTATTAAAACTCCCTCAAACTATAGACCTGCTCCTTATTGCTCCCCGAATGATTGGTGTGGGAGTAAGAGAGACATTTCTTAATAAAGAAGGTCATTTTAGTTTCATAGGAGTACATCAAAATGCTACGGGTCAAGCAAAACAAATTATGCTTGCGTTAACAAAAAGTATCGGCGGTTTAAATAAGGGCGGAGTTGAGGTCACGATGATGCAAGAAGCGGTTTTAGACCTCTTTTCCGAACAAGGGTTCGGTCCAAGTTTCTCTCAAATTATGTTGAAATCTATAAATCTTTTATTAGATGCGGGATATCCGAAGGAAGCGACCTTGGTTGAGCTTGTACTTTCTGGATGGATGAAGTATTCCTACGATGATATGGCTAAAATTGGAATCATAGATCATATCAAAGGACTCTCTCCTAAGAACCAATACGGCTCCCTTAGTAGAGTTGTTAGATTTCAAGATGTAATTCATAGAATAATTACCATCCAAAAAGATATTTTAAAAAACATTCAGAACGGTTCTTTCGCCGAAGAATGGGAGAAAATTTGGAGTAAAATTAAGTTTAAAATTTTGAAGTTTTTTGCTCCGAAAGTAGGGATAGGAAAAATAGAAAAATCCGTAAGAAAAAACTTAAAGATGCCAGAAATCGATATTTGGGAAGAACTATCCCTCCCTACCATGCAAGAAGTAGAAAGAAATCTTAAAATCAGCAATGAATTGGAAGATTTTAAAGATTATGAAGAATTTTAAATACAAAGAGATGATATAAGTAAGAAGATTAATATAACTTATATTTCCGTAAATATTTTTTAAATTGGAATATTCTTATTTGAAGTTATAATAACATATTTTGATTATTTTTGTTTTTTAGGATAAGAAAATGGAATTTAGTAGATTTATTGGAACTTTGCGTATAATTTCGTTTCTTATTAACAAAATGAAATAATAATTTTATAAAATAGTATGCTTAAAAATAAATAACAAAATTATACTTTATTAGATAATCAAAGAAAAATCATTTATCTCGTTAGATGACTGTCGAAATAGAAGAAAAAGTAGTTAAAGATTTGATCTCTTTTAAGCTTCAACATATACAGAAAAACATAGATTTAATATTGGAAAAATGGAAAGAAGATACTACAGATGAGTTCATTAAAAAAGCCAGAACTGGGGAACTTGAAAATGCTGAAATGGATGCTATATCTGTCCGTCAAATGTTAGCAGATTATAAGAGATTAAGAAAATTACTCGATTCGATAAATTCCGATCTCTGATGAAATCACCAATTTCTTATCTTGTTAAGGCAAGAGTATTATTACTGGATTCTTTAGGGGAAGATGTCATATTAGATGAGTTAAATGAAACACTTTCGCAACTGAAGATTAAATTAAAATCTGGAATAATTATTTATTTAAAATATAATGAATTTGGTGAATATGGATATCAAATCATCTTTTCGTCACAGAAAGGTGATTTTTCTCGATTTGATAACTTCGATGATAGATGGGAAGTATCAACTAAACCACATCACTTTCATATTAGAGGAAAAAATATTTACTCTTAAACTGTATATGTGTATTGGTGTTAAGTGTGTTTTAAAAAATATATAAGACATACTTAAATGTGAGAATGAGAATAGAACTTAATCTTCTGGGGGCTAAATATCTTATTATTGTTCACTTTGTTCAAATATATTTTGGACGATCTCTAAAGCGATTTCTTCTTTTTGGGGGAACGCCGCAATTTTCATCTTTAAATAAAAACAATCCCCCTCATTAGTTAGTGTTAGGTCTCCATTTTCAAGGAAATTTTTCTTATCAAATCGTAAGTAGAAGTATAATTCTTGATCAAGCCGTTCTTTTGCCTCAGAGATTATTCTTTTCGCAGTTTCTTCGCTTAACATTTCAATGAGATTTTTCAGGAATTTCTTAATATGTCTTTGTTTCGTTAGAATTATTTCTAATGTTTTTATCCTCTGTTGAGAAAATCCCACTCCCGTTCTTTGATTTAATGAGATATTTTCTTCCTTCAAATCAAATGGTATGAACTCCAGAAATCTCTTCTTGATTTTTTCAAGATCTTCCCCTTCTTTCACAAAAACCTCAATGATGATCGTATGTGCGAGCATAAATAAAGGATTAAACCTCGTGTGTATGTGTTAGAATTAGAAATTACATATAAATAAATATTAGATGATATTTGATTTTTTTCATTTTTATGCTTTTAGATTCTCTTCTATATATTTTTACAGAGCCCTTAATCATCTAACCTCAAATCAAGATTCATAAAATAACTCTCAATTTTCCTTTTTAGGTTCTCTAAGTTATCAAAATAGAATAAAGTCTTATCTTCGATAAAAAATGGAGCCAAAAGTCCTCCCCTCGTTAAGACATTTGTTATGGGAGCATTTTCGATAACAAAAAGTGAAGTTTTTTGTAAAAATTGTTTTGTAGCTAAAATAATTCCTAATTCAATCATATGCCCTCCTCTGTCATGTTCAATAATAAGGAGAATTTCGTCTGAAAATTTTGCGAGTAAATCAAACTTAAAAAGAAGATTTTCATTATGTGTTTTTTCAAATTTCAATTCCAAAAATCCGAGGTAATTTTCCATGGAATTTATTGTTTTCTTAACTTCTTCCAATTTTTTAAAGCTTTCTTTAAGATATGAGCCGCAAATAAAGACTTTATGCTTTAAAAGTCCTTTAACTGAAAAAAGATCATAAAATTCATCTAAAAACTGTTCCCATGTATCATCATGTGAAAATTCCATAGTATATTCATATTTGTCCTTATTAGATATTAGATATATAAATTCCCACAAATTATAATATAAAACAATTCAGTTTCAATTGACTCAATTTAATTTGAGTAAGATTTATATAATTATTTTTCCATTATTAAATTAGGAATGAAAAACTCTAAGGAGGGAAAAAATAATGCAACTATCTGAAGAATATGATCAATTGCGTGAAGCCTTGGAAATAATGTCAGAAAAGAATCGTTATAAGATTCTAATAACCTTATTTGCAAGCCAAGAGCCACTTTCATTTAGTCAATTAAAAGCTGTTCTCCCATCAATTAAGGAAAATACACTCCATTATCATTTAGAAGTATTGAAGAAAAATGGGTTTGTCAAAAATCAAAAAAAGAAAGAATATAAACGAGATGAGGATAGATCCTTTTATTTGTTAACTCCTAAAGTTATTGAATTGTTTGATAAATTAGAATTAACAAAAGTTAAGAATGAATTTCAGACTCTATTCGATAAATTAGCTTAGCTTTATTGGTCTTTCATTAGTTTTATTGATTCTCAATGGCTCCTCTTTATACGTTTAGATATTATGGTTTTTTTTAATAATTGTACCTATTTTTTCAGCGATATTTGATCTATAAATGTTTCCAATTAAATGCTTATAAAATA
>CAZZIC010000161.1:0-2031 GCA_964653985.1 uncultured archaeon
AGATTCTACATCGACCCTATTTAAATGATTACCAAAAAGGAGTAATCAACTTTAAATTTTTTACATTATTTTTTTGAAATATAATAACCTTTAAATTAAAGAGTGATTTAAAATTTCCTTCGAAGAAATTAGTAAAAAGCTAGCTAAATTAATGAAAGATACCGAAGAAATTGAACTTAAAGACGTTGACCTTTTCGCTGAATATCTCGAACTACAAATGCTCCCAACAATCGTTTCTACAGCTGCAAAAGCTGCGGGTCTTCCCGGTGCTAAACAGATGGGGAGGGCTGAATGGACTTCTACAAAGTTTTCACTCGATGTAAAATATCCTGGAGAAATTGAGACGATTCAATTTATTCGCTCTAACGGAAAAACAGTCACCATCGGTGGAGAGAAAGTTCCTCCCTTCTATAATTTCCTTGGTGCTGAAAAGAAGAACCCTCATCCGCCTCTTGTTACTTACGACGTGTTTGATATGGGAGAAGAGATGAAACTTCCCAAACCAATCAAGAGAGAATATGGAGAAGTTCTTGGAGATCCCGCGGAATGGGCAAAATTCGCGGTAAATGAATTTGGGGCAGAGTGTATTACTTTTCATTCATTAGGAATCGATCCAGGAACATTGGATTGGCCTATTAAAAAATCCAGAAAAATTTTTGAAGATATTCTTCAAGCAGTTGATGTTCCAGTCATAATTGGTTGTTCTGGTAATAAGAAAAAAGACGTAGAAATGTTCAAAGAACTCGCTGCTCTATCCGAGGATGACGTTCTAATGCTTTCCGCTGCCGATAAGGCTACTTGGGAAGAAGTCATCCCTTTGGCTGTCAAGCACGATCATAACTGCCTTTTATGGACAAGTTTGGATATGAATAACCAAATTAAAATGAACAAGGATGCGCTTGAGTTGGGCTTACCGCGTAACAGGATCTGTCAAGACCCGACCTGTGCGACCCTTGGTTACGGCATTGAGTATTCCTTCAGTATCTATCAGAGAATCCGAATAGCGGGCCTTCTGGGCGAAGAAAACTTAGCATATCCGATCAGCGGTGGTACCACAAATGCATGGGGTGCCCGTGAAGCTTGGATGAGTGAAAAAGAAGTACCTCAATACGGTCCAAGAAAATACAGAGGACCAATTTGGGAAATCCTAAACGCACTTTCCCTCTCGCTTGTTGGTTTAGACTTAGCCATGATGTTCCACCCCGTATCAGCCAGACACATGAAAGAGATAACCTCTCAGTTCTTTAAAGAAGTCCCGAAAGAACTCGAGGCAAAAGGCTATTACGATTGGGTATCAGGCCAAATGAAACGATAAACTCTTTTTCTCTCTTTTTATTTTATTCTTATAAACTCCTTAAAATCAGTGCTAATTAGGCTTAGTTTAAATCTGGCTCATTGCTAATAGGTTGCATATATATTAAGCTATCGTTAAAATCAAATTATTTTTCCCTCATAGGAAATCTTCATAGATAAATTGGAGAAGACTTAACACCATCGCGAAAACGAGAGCTTCATCCTCGAAGCCTAATTCATATTTTTGGTTTTTTTCATAAATCTTGATCTTGTAGGCATTTTCCAAGTTCCATTTTTCTATAACATTAAAGAGTGTAGAATCAAATCGTGATTTTGTAAATGAGGCGGATAATTCTAAAGGTTCGGAAGTTTCATAAGTGATACGAGAAAAGTCTTCAAGAAACTCCTCTATTTCTTCTTCCAGAAATTCTTTAAGAGATATTTTAATCTTAAATTTTGAACCCTCTTTATCCATGGTTAGATCATACTTATTTGTGAGCATTCTAAATTGTTGGATCAAATTTAAACTTATAGTGTTCTCTTGAACTTCAATAAACAATTGATGGTATCTTAAATCAATAAAAAATTCTATTTTCATATCTAATCTGAAAAATCTCTTAATTACAAAAAGTATTTCTTTTTCCTTATTTAAAACTTACAGTCTTAAGATCGGATAAAAAAGGATTTGCTATATAATTTGCTCTTAGAGCTTCTCATTCAATTTTATTCAATTTTATT
>CAZZIC010000161.1:2131-9667 GCA_964653985.1 uncultured archaeon
ATTCAATTTTATTCAATTTTATTATTATAAATGAACTTACTTTTCTATTTTCATTATCCTTATCTGTTGAGCTAACTACTAAAAGATTTTGGGCTATTTAGACTGCCATTCATTCAGTTTAAATTTTGCTAAGAGTTTATATTTTTGTACTATTTTATATAGGTAATGATTAAAAAAAGTAGGATAATCCTTTCTTCTCTTCTTTATTTTCTGGGGCTTTTTATATCTATAATCTATTTTTATCAAAGAAATAGGTGTTTATATCGTTGTTTGTACTTAGATATTACCAGAATGATCTTTATCATTACGTTTATAGTAATATCTTACGATTTATTCTTGATTCTAAAAAAACCCACTTTTATTCAAGTATTTGAGATCATAATTGGACTTACTTGTATTCTCTGGTTCACCTATCATATGATAAATTTCATGAAAATAGATTTTGAATACAGCAGACCTTTATTGGTCTTTACTGATTTATCATTCAATATTTGTTTTACAATGATGGGTCCCGCTCTTACATTACTTTTAATGTCTGAAATTAAAAATAAAACCTCAAAATATATGGAGGTTAAAGTATTAGGGAGGTTTCATCTTCACGAAGGATTATTCGGCATGCTTTCAATAGCTTTTGTAATACCCCTTGGCATATTTTATGTATTTCTGGACGTTTATATAATAAAGAAAAGTAGTGCTAAATGGATCCTTACCGTTCTCAAAACTATTATAATTAATTTGACTTTTTTTGGTAGCTTTTTTATTTTTAGGGATAGGAAGGACATTATCAATTTTAAATTCCTTGAGGTTAAGAATCCCGTTAATTCAAGGGGAAAATTGGAAAACTCCTCAAAATTTATGCAAAATATGGATCATAATTCTGTAGATTTCTTTACACACTCAAGATTTAAATTATATCCTATTGGAATATTATTCAATAGTTTCTCTATTAACGCCATAATTCATGAGAGAAATTTTCTTGTTCGAGAAATTTTTAATTTGAGAGAAAGTTTTATCATCTTTTTTGGATTTCTCTTGCTATTTACTGGAAGTGGACTTATCGGGATTGATTGGCTGAGAATGTTTAAAAAGCTTTATCCTAATTTAGGGATAGAAATAACTCAATTTGTAAAACATATAAGGAATCAAAAATAAAAGAAAAAACGGGTTTTTAAAGACCCTTTTGATTGAATCCTGTAGAAAATTTAGGAAAAATAAAATTTAGAGTTTTTTAATTTTTAAATAATAATTCTCGCCATCCAATTCACGTTCAATTACCTTTCCACCATGTTTTTCAACATAGCGTGTTATATTTCCTGCAGCTTCGGCAAAATCCCCTCTAATCTCTAAAACATCACCGCTGTCCATTTTTTTCATCTTATTCTTTGTTCTCGCTACGGGCATCGGACAAACTAAACCAAAACATTTTACTTCATAAGTTTTACTCATTTAAACAATCACCTTAACTAAATATTACTTGGTTTGCCTTTAAGGACATTTCAAGGAATCCATTCATAGAAGTTTTTTCAATACCCTCAATAAATTCATCTTCCGAAACGCCTCGAGCTTTCATGCATACTCCACATGCTTTCACATTAGCACCTTCTTCAAGTACGTTTTCCATCCATTTTCCAACATTATCGTAAGTAGCTGGGTCTTGATTTTTTTTGCCAACGAAGATCCCATCTTCAACAAGAAAAATGTTTACTTTATGCCCTTCGAGTAAAGCAGTATATGCAAATCTAAGCATAGTATAAGGTCTTTCTTTTGTATAAGCTCCATCTCCAATTGCAATCGTGAAGATTTTCTGATTCTCTGACATAGTTTCGTTTACTTTTTCGTATTTTACCTTTAAGATGAATAAATTAAATTAATTTATTAATTTTTTTAAAATGATTTATTAAAGAATTCGATAAATGATTTAAAATGTATGGAATGATATTATTATTTTAGGAAGGATTTATTAATGAAAATTGAATATTTACGGAATTTTATTCAATTATGTGAATATAAAAGCTTTTCGGATTTAGCTCGAGATCTCTCTATCTCTCAGAGCACTCTATCTCATAGAATTAATCAATTAGAAAATGAATTAGATAATGTTACATTGATTGAAAGGTCAACGAAGTCCTTTAAATTAACATCTATAGGAGAAACTGTTTTAAAATATGCGGTTAAAATTATCGATGCATATGATAAATGTATACAAGAGATCGGGAGCTTGAAGGAACAAATTGTAGAAGAGATAATAATATCTACTTCAAAATTACCTGGATCGCATATTTTACCCAAATTTATCGCTCGTTTTAAAACAGAACATCATGGAGCAGACTTTTCTATTTTAATAAATAATTCTAAAAGAAGCATTGAGCTTTTAAAGAAAGATATGGCAGATTTCGCAGGAATTGGAAGTTTTATGGGGTATAATAAGGCTGATTTTGAATATATTAAAATAGGTGAGGATCAAATGTTTTTTATATGTTCTCCTAACAATAAATTGATAAAAGATGAAGATACCACGGTCTCATTCGATGATTTAAAAAAATATCCATTTATATTTAGAGAAAAAGGCTCTGGAACACGTGATATTTTTTCACATTCATTCCCAAGATGGGAGGAATTAAATTTAGAACTCGAAGTAAATGATAATGATACCATTATTTCAGCGGTTAGTGATTCTGATTACATCTCTGTTTTGAGTGAGGAAATAGCAAAAAAAGCTGCTGATGCTAATTTAATTAAAATCTTGCGTCTTAAGGATTATCCTATTATAGGTAAACGAAATATCTACTTCTTGAAATTAAAAGAAAAAAGTTATGATGGCTTAAAGAATGAGTTTTGGAAATATTTAAAAACCAATCTCTGATATGTTTTAGTGATTTGAAAGATTAAAATTAAAAAATCGTATCAATTTTTTTTTCTCTCATGCTTGAAGATTTTTATTCTTTTTTAACATAATATTATCATCTTAAAATTTTAAATTAAATTGGGATAAATGAAGGGAAAATATATTTTAACTTTTGACTTAGGCACTACTGGTAATAAAACAGCTCTATTTGACAATGAGCTAAATTTAATTCATAAAACTAAAATAGAATACCCAATCTATTATCCAAAAAAGGGTTGGGCCGAACAAGATGCTCATGATTATTGGAAATCCGTAATAGAGGCAACCAAAATCATAATGAATGAGAATACAATAAATCCATCAGACATTCAAGGGTTAATATTTGATTGCCAAATGAATTGTACGGTGGCTATTGATGATATGGGAGAACCTTTAATGAGGGCAATCAGTTGGTTGGATACAAGGGCATCAAGGATTACTAAGGAGTTTAGAAAGGGTTTTATTAAAATTTCTGGATTTGGGATAAGAAATCTTTTAAGATTTATTAAAATAACTGGAGGTGCTCCTGGTATAAATGGAAAAGATCCGATATCTCATATTTTATGGTTAAAGGAGAACAAACCCGATATATATCAAAATACTTATAAATTTCTGAGTGTAAAGGATTACGTTTTATTTAAGTGTACTGGAAATGCAGTTATTTCAAGAGATTTAGCAAACACTTTCTGGTTGATGGACACCAATCCCGAAATTCTTAATTGGTCCGAGAAATTATTGGAAAAATTTGATATCAATAGAGGTAAACTTCCCGAAATAAAGAAATCTACAGAGATAGCTGGAAACTTAACGAAGGAGGCTGCAGATATTCTCGGCCTAAAAGAGATTCCAGTAGTAGTTGGTTCGGGGGATATTTCCGCAGCAGCAATCGGGTCCGGAACTATTTCTAAAAATGAGATTCATATTTGCTTAGGAACTGCCGATTGGATGGCTGCACATGTTTCTGAAAGAAAAAAAGATCTCATCCATTATATGGGATCAATCTGTAGTGCGCAAGAGATGTATTTATGCCTTGCTAAACAAGAAACAGGAGCTGCCTGTTGTGATTGGTTTAAAAATCAAATGTTTAAAAAGGAAATTGAAGAATTAGGAAAAGAATCGGATGAGATGTATCAATATTTAGATTCCTTGGTAGCAAAATCGGAAGTTGGATCGAAAAATCTTATTTTTACACCTTGGTTATTTGGAGAAAGAAGTCCACTTAATGATTCGAATGTAAGGGGTGGATTTTATAATTTAAGCTTAGATCATACTAGAGCAGAGATGCTTAGGGCAATCTATGAAGGAGTCGCTTTAAATCTACGATGGGCTATGAAATATATGGAAAAACTAGTTGGAAGGTCTGAATCAATTAATGTAATTGGCGGTGGTGCTAACTCAAATCCATGGTGTCAAATATTAGCTGACGTATTAAATAAAAAGATAAATCAGATCGAAAATCCCCACTTAGGGAGCGCGAGAGGTTCAGCAATTATAGCAATGGTCGGTTTAGGGTTAATTAATAACTTTATGGACGCGATTCCGTTAATTAAGATCGAGGAAGTTTTTTATCCGAATCAAGAAAATGAAAAGATTTATGCTCCACTCTTTAAGGAGTACGTGGAAGTTTACAAAAGGAATAAGGTTATGTTTGAGAATTTAAACTCTTAAAATAAGCTTTGAATTCGGTTAGGTATTCTCTAATATCTCTTACTTTTTCGGGTGAAGCATTCTCTCCCATTACTTTTTTTATTGCTTTTTGGATAATTTTATGATCTTTATAACTAGTAGGAGCAGAATAAGTCTGTTTAGAAAGATCAGACTCCCAAGGTCTTAATTTAGGGTAAGATTCTATATCCCTTAAATCCCATTTTAATTTGGTTTTATTTTGCTTGTTAAGAGGTTTTAAGTCTTTAGAGGACCATCTTTTTATAATCCACGGACTGTAAATATCAAGTTTATGAAAATCTAGAGCCAGATCAGATCGCCATTCATATTGATGCTCATAGTTAGCTGTTGCTAAAAAATTACCATTCAACTTAGTTTCATAAGGAAAGTATTCCCATGTATTTCTATCAATTTTCTCTTCTTTGAATAGGATTCCCTTCCCATATTGAAAAAAATATCCCAGATTTTTACGATCTTCAGGATTATTTTTGTTGATTAACACATAGATTTCAATTTGGGTAATATCAATAGTTGTTTCCAAAACTTCTTCGTGATAGAGTTTAAGTAAGATATTTAGGGCTTTGTTAGGATGACATTTTCCACTAAAGATAGGGTAGTATGTAAAGCAAAAACTTTTATATTTGCTTTCCTCCTTACCTTGGTGGATCTCAAACCAGCATTCAATTGGTTTAATATAGATATTGGATTTTAAATAATTTACCAGAAAAAGAAGGCTTAATCCTAATAAAAAGGAAATAATAATGATGAATAAACTCAAATTGAAAAAGAGATCAATAAAAATTAAGGTGAGGGCAAAATAAATAAGTACAACACCTAATATAATAAAAAAGAGAATCAAAGAGTAAAAGGATTCATGTTCTTTGTCTTTTTTTGAGTAAAGGATTTCGGGAGTATTATCTAAAATAATATTAACATGATAGGTTTTCAAGAAATCTTTTAAACTAACTTTTTCCCAATCTTGATTTTCATCCATCTTGTTAAACTCAATACCACTTATTGAAAACTGAAATTATTTTAAGAATTTTAATAAATTAATAGATCATATACTAAAAAAGCTTTTTATAAATTAAGAAGAAATATATCCTTTGTTTTATCCATTTTGTATTCAACTTATAAAATTGACGAATTAAATTTAATTTTACCGCGTTCCTTTGATTTACTAAAAATCAAAAATTTATTTGTCTTTTGATATTTTTATTATTCTTTATATTACTTATATAGAACATACAAATGCTCGATTTTCAAGAATTTCTTAATTACATTAAAAATAAGAGTTATTATGATCACCAAATCTCTTATATTCAACATATACCCAAAAGGCAAGCTAAATTTGGAAATCTAAGGAACCCTCTCCATAAAAGATTAGAATTTCTACTAAACAAAACTGAAACCAAACTCTGGGCGCATCAAGCAAAAGCTATTAATCTAATTCGAGAAGGGAAAAATACAATAATTTCAACTTCCACTGCGTCAGGTAAATCTCTCTGTTATAATTTACCCGTATTGGAATCGATATTAGAGGATCCTAATACGACTGCATTATATCTTTTTCCTACTAAAGCTTTATCTCGAGATCAATATATTAATCTCTTGGAAAAAATGGCAATGGTAAAAATTCGGAAAAGTAGAGTGGGTATATATGATGGAGATGTTGATAAATATGAAAAAAGGCAAGTTTTGGCCGAATCAAATGTGATAATAACAAATCCTTATGGGCTACACGTCTACTTACCTTGGTTTAAAAGAAAGTGGGGAAGGATTTGTCAAAACTTAAAATATATAATTTTAGATGAAATACATATCTATCGAGGGATATTTGGATCGAATTTTGCTTTATTATTGAGGAGATTAAAACGGCTTCTTGAAGATTTTAATGTAAATCCTACTTGGATTTTATCAAGTGCCACTATTAATAATGCTAAGAAATTTGCTGAGAAATTAGTAGGAGAAGAATTTTCCCTTGTAGATAGTGATGATTCTCCTTCTGGAGCAAAAAAGGTTATTTTATGGGATCTTCCAATTGATGAGGAATCAGGAAAGTATAGGTCTGCCCACCAAGAAACCAAAAATCTGTTCGTCTCACATTTAACCTATAAAAAAGGAATTCAAACTTTGACCTTTACGTTATCTCGTAAAATGGCGGAGTTACAAGCGATTTGGTCAAGAGAGACATTACAACCCTTGTATAGTAAAATTCAATCTTATAGAGCTGGGATCAGTAAATCTAAAAGAAGACAAATAGAAAGAAACTTCAAAAACCAAAAGATTTTAGGTATAAGCTCAACCAATGCATTGGAATTAGGAATAGATATTGGCTCACTTGAAGCAACAATCTTATCAGGTTTTCCTGGCACTTTATCCAGTTTTTGGCAACAGATAGGAAGATCTGGAAGGGGTGAAGACCTTTCCTTAGCGACCTTCATTCCGATGCCTAACCCTTTGGATTTGTTTTATATCCATAATCCTGATATTCTTTTTGGACCGATCAAAGAGGAGATTCTTATTACACTAAATAATGAATATATTACAAAAAACCATTTATGTTGCGCTTCTAAGGAAAGACCTTTGGACTTAGAGGAATTTACCAAATTCGGAGTTGAAAATAAAGAACAACTCGCATCATATCTCCAAGAGTTAGTAGAAGAATCATTATTGATGAAGAGAGGAAAAAAATTCTTCTGGAAAGGTAATTTTTATCCCAATCAAAAATATCGCTTAAGCAATCTGTCCGATAAAACCTACGAGGTTATACTAAAAAAACCCACCAAAGATGTTCTATTAACCACGGAAGATGAGAGCTATGTCTTTCGAGATCTCCATCCCGGAGCGGTTTATCTATATGAAGCGGAGTCATATCTAGTTCAAGACTTAGATTTAGAGGAAAAAAAAGTGTATATCTCAAAAGCAAATTTGGATTACTATACTCAATCTTTAAAACATACAGATATAACCTCTAAAGAAGTCTT
>CAZZIC010000162.1:0-9641 GCA_964653985.1 uncultured archaeon
ATTCTTAATTTTAAAATATTTGCTTTTAACAAATTTTTTTAACTTATTATTGCTATATATCTTAAAAGAGTCATAGGCGGGGTAATTCGACAATTACTTTAACAAAGATTCAAAACAAGGACCTAATTCCCATTATACTGGTCAATATTCTTCTGTTTATTTCCATTGCATGTGCAAATATGCTTATTCCCAGTTATGCTGCTATTCAAGAAGAATTTAATATTCCAAAAGCATTAATCGCCATCCCTGATGCTTTCTTCGTGCTAATAAGCGCCGTCTTTGGCCTTATTTGGGGATATTATACGGATCGAGTAAATAGAGCTAAAGTAATAATGGCAGGCGCATTTTCTTGGACGATAGGGATGCTACTTACTGGATTTAGTACTTCTTTTATTATGATAGTTATTTCACGATTGGCGAGTGGAGCGGGATTAGGTTGTGTACTTCCCGTTGGTTACTCCATTATTTCAGATGCCATCCCCCCCGATGAACGGTCGGGCTGGTTTGGTATTTTAGCAATTTTAAGTTCAGTTTCTAATGGAATTGGGCAAGCGCTCTCTTCTTTTATAGGGCCAATTTTAACTTGGCGTTTTCCCTTTTTTTTATTATCAGGGATTAGCATCATTGTGATAATTATGTTATTCTTCATAAAAATTCCTCATAGAGGGGCAAGTGAAGACGAATTAGAAGCCTTAGCAGAATTAAATCTTGAATATAACTATAGAATTTCACGGGCCGATCTAAAAGAGATATTTATGAAAAAAACAAATCGCTATTTAATCATTCAAGGGTTTCTTTCAATTATCCCAGGTACAATTTTTATCTACTTTATAACATCTATGCTTACCTTAAATCAATTTGCTCAATTACCAACTGAAATAAGACTTCAAACTGCTTCTATTTTTGCTGGAATGGTGGGAATAGGATACATATTGGGGAATATTATTCTCTCTTATGTGGGCGATATTTTGTTTAAAAAGAACAAACGCAACCGAGCAAACTTAGGTACAATATGTATGTTTGCTACTATTCCCTTTTTTTTAATGATGTTATTTTTGATTAGACCGATTAATGTAAACGATTTGAATATTATTTATCCCGATCCTATTCCTACATTTGAAATCGGATCTTATTTAATTCTAACGATCGAAGAGATTTTTAAAGTGTATCCTGTTTATATTTTATATTTTATTTTTGGGTTAGTTGGTTCAATACTTGCATCAGGTCCTGTTGCAAATAGAAACGCTATTATGATTGATGTAAACCTACCAGAACATAAAGGAACGGCAGCTTCCTTCTTTAATCTCTCTGGACAGTTGGGAAAAGGGTTTACTCTGCTTATATCCTATATTCTCATAACTATTTTAGGATCTATTTTTAATATGATGGTCATTTCCATCTTTTTCTGGTTTCCAGCGGGTATTTTATGGTTTTTTGCAAGTAGGACTGTAAAGGATGATATGACTCAGAAATCCCGAATTCTTTCAGAACATAAGCAAACAACTTTGATTGATTACATCTTTGAATTAGAAATTCAGATGGATAGAGCGAAGCAGAAAGTACAAGATTCAAAGTATTATATCCATTCTAATCCCAAAAAATTTAATAAATTGTTAAAAGACGCAATTACTATTTTTGAGTTTTGTGAAAGAGAAAGCGAGTTTAGAAGTATAACAAATATTGGGAAAAAAGCAAGATCTATGAAAAATGACGCAAAGGAGTTAAAAAAGGAAGCAAACCTGGTATTTAAACAATTAGAGCAAGAAGGGTTAAAGGGTAAGGAAGAGGATCGACTTAAAGAAGATCTTAGACAAATTAAATTACGAATTGCCGAATGGGAAAAAAGTACTCTTGGGGAGATTCAGACCTATTATGAAGTCGCATATCTCAATATAGTTGAAGCAAGACTATTAAGAAAGACTGATCTGTTAGAATCTCTTGTAAAAATTTCGAAGGCAATCTATACATACGAAAGGGTCAAATATTTGTTAAAAGAAAGGATCGAAGATAAAAAAGAGATAGCAGAAGATGAAGAATTATTAAAACAAAAAGAAAAACAACTCTTAGAAAAGTGTAATAACGCCCTCATGGCTACTTTGAAATTAAAAAAAGACATTAAATCCGTATTAAGGGAACTTAAAAATCACGGAATTGAGCAGGAAAATCTCGAAAAAATCTCTGAATTAACCACAGAATATGGCTTAGATATAAATGAAATAATCATAGAGACCTTCGGACAAGATAAAAAAACTAAAAAAGAACTTAATGAACTATTGGGTCGGATAGATGATATTTTTAATGAATATGATAAATGGAAAGAATCCGAATTTAGGGTTTATTGATCTAATCGCTCTTTTTATAGACTAGTAAAGGTTTATTTGTCTTAAAATCAATATTTCTAATCCACACTTAAAAAGATTATCAAATTTTTAAGTGGGTGGTTTTTTAATCTTACTCACTTGTTTTATGCATCTCGATGGATATCTAGAGAATACTATTAAACCTAAAAATGAAGAAAAATTATCAGAAAAAATAAAATGGTGTAAAAAAGAGGCACGAAAAATAATAAATGCTATTGATAATGAAGAAGAACAATACTACATTTCTCTAATCCAGCTTTCTGAAATTGTGAATATATTGAAAAATGCCATGACTTGGAAAGAATTGAGAAAATTTGTTTTAGGGTTAATTTCAAATGATAAGGTAAACATTTTGGATGTGTATAAAAATCTGTATATAAATGCCGTAGATAAAATTGTTGACTATAATATGGATTCAAATGATATATCAGCATACATAGTTATGAAAAAAGAGGGGATTAACAAGATATATAGCTTTGATAAGCATTTTAAAGATTTTTCTGATATAGAATGTTTACCTAAAATACCTGATAACTTAAATTAAAATAGGCAAATTTTTTTCTATGGAATTGTGTTCGGTTATAAGGCTTCTAAAAGAATTCTTATTTTTCTTTTTAAAAGTCAAACTTTTTAGTTTTCAAGTTCTCAACATCACTAAAGTGAGTTTCTGTGGTATAGATAAATATCTTTCTTACTAATGCTTCTGCAATTATTACTGAATCTACCATAGATAATTTGTGATATTTGCATTTTAATTCACCCGCTAGTATTGAGGTCGAATTATTAACATGTATAAAATTAATAAAATCATTCTTCCTTAAATTTTCCAAAATAATCTGAGCACTTATTTTACTTTTTTCCTTACAAATATGATTAAATAATTCAATATAATTCAATTCTGAGGAGATAAAATAATAGTTTTGCTTTTTTTTAGTTTCAAATTCTCTGATAACAGACGGATCGGTTTTAATATATAAACTGAGAACACCAGTATCTAAAAGAATCGTGTTTTTCATTCAATATTCGCCTTATAGAGCCTGGTTTTTTCCGCTTCAATCTCCTTTTTTCGTTCCTTTGAAATATTCTCAATAATTCTAATAGCAGTCTCTGAATCCAATACATGCCGTAGTTCTTTATCAGAGAGATAAGGTAAAATCTTAATGCCCTCTAAAGGATGATCAATTACTATTACCTTATCACCATCCTCCCATCCATATTTCTTCCTTATTTCTGCAGGAATCGTAATCCGTCCATGATTGCTAATTCTAACAACAGTCATAAGTTATCTAATGAAGATAAAGTATTTAAATTTGCTTATAATTTTTCTAATTTGCTTAGCAAGATTTTGATTAGATTAACTAAAGTATCTATATAAGGTTTAGCTTAAAGTAGAATTAATGAATCTCTCATACTATTTGAGTTAAAACAAAAATCACATAGATTCTTAGTTTTAAATATTTGCTTTTAAAAAATTTTTTTAACTTGTTATTGCTATATATCTTAAAAATATCATAAGTGGGGTAATCGTCTATTCCTTTAACAAAAATCGAGCGTAAGGACTTAGTTCCCATTGTATTAGTAAATATCCTTTTATTCATATCAATTGCATGCGCAAATATGCTTATCCCCAGTTATGCTGCTATTCAACAAGAGTTTAATATTCCCGAGGCGTTAATCGCAATTCCGGACGCCTTTTTTGTGCTTATTAGTGCTGTATTTGCGCTTATTTGGGGGTATTATACAGATAGAATAAATAGAACTAAAGTAATAATGGCTGGAGCATTCTCTTGGACGATTGGGATGCTACTTACGGGTTTTAGTACCTCGTATATTATGATCGTTGTTTCAAGATTAGCGAGTGGAGCAGGTTTAGGATGCGTTCTTCCGGTTGGATACTCCATTATTTCAGATTCGATCCCTCCCGATGAGCGATCTGGATGGTTTGGTATGTTGGCAATTTTAAGTTCAATTTCTAATGGAATTGGACAAGGTCTCTCTTCTTTTTTGGGGCCAATTTTAACTTGGCGGTTTCCGTTTTTTTTGTTATCAGGGATCAGTATTTTTGTTGTAATTTTATTATTTTTTGTAAAAATTCCTCAGAGAGGAGCCAGCGAAAACGAGTTAGAAGCGTTATCAGAGCTAAATCTGGAATACAGCTATAGAATCTCACGGGCTGATCTAAAGGAGATATTCAATAAAAAAACGAATCGTTTTTTAATCATCCAAGGATTTTTTTCTATCATTCCAGGTACTATCTTTATCTATTTTTTGACCTCAATGCTTACTTTGCATCAATTTTCACAACTACCAATAGAAATTAGACTTCAGACCGCTTCTATCTTTGCCGCAATGGTGGGTCTAGGATATATCTTAGGGAATGTAATTTTATCCTATGTAGGTGATATATTATTCAGAAAAAATAAGAGGAATCGAGCAAACTTAGCAACAATATGTATGTTTGCCACAATTCCATTGTGTTTAATGATGCTTTTCTTTATTAGACCGATTAATGTAAATGATTTGAATATCAATTATCCCGATCCAATTCCCACGTTTGAAATCGGAACTTACTTATTTCAAACAATTGGCGAGATTTTCAAAATATATCCTCTTTATATTTTATATTTCATCTTTGCCTTACTTGGTTCTATCTTAGCATCAGGTCCTGTGGCAAATAGAAATGCGATAATGATTGATGTAAATATGCCAGAACATAAAGGGACTGCAGCTTCATTCTTTAATCTTTCTGAACAAATGGGAAAAGGATTTACTTTACTTGTTTCCTATATCTTAATCACGATTTTGGGTTCAATCTTTAGGATGATGGTAATTTCCATCTTTTTCTGGCTACCTGCGGGGATATTATGGTATTTCTCCAGTAGGACAGTAAAAAATGATATGGAGCAAAAGTCTCGCATTCTTTCTGAGCGCAAGCAGACCACACTTATCGATTACATCTTTGAACTAGAAATACAGATGGACAGAGCGAAGCAGAAAGTACAAGATTCAAAGTATTATATCCATTCTAATCCCAAAAAATTTAATAAATTGTTAAAAGACGCAATTACTATTTTTGAGTTTTGTGAAAGAGAAAGCGACTTTAGAAGTATAACAAATATTGGGATAAAAGCAAGATCTATGAAAAATGATGCAAAAAAATTAAGGAAAGAAGCCAATTTTGCATTTAATAGGTTAGACCATAAAGATTTAACTAATGAAGAAGAAGATCGTCTGAGGGAAGATCTTAGACAAATTAAACTACGGATAGGGGAATGGGAACAAAGTACATTTGGAGAAATCCAAACATATTATGAGGTTGCATATCTTAATGTTGTTGAGGCAAGATTACTAAGAAAGGCTGACTTATTAGAATCTCTGGTAAAAATTTCAGATGCAATATATACTTATGAGAGAGTAAAATATTTGTTAAAAGAAAGGATTGAAGATAAAAAGGACAAAGGAGAAGACGAAGAATTATTAAAGCAAAAAGAAAAGCAACTCTTAGAAAAGTGTAATAACGCCCTTATGGCGACATTGAAGTTAAAAAAAGAAATTAAATCTGTAATAAGGGAACTTAAGAATCACGGAATTGAGCAGAAAAATCTTGAAAAAATCTCTGAATTAACTACAGAATATTCGTTAGATATCAATGAAATAATTATAGAAACCTTCGGGCAGGATAAAGAAACCAAAAAAGAACTTAGCAAACTCTTGGATAAGATTGATGATATTTTTAATGAATATGAGAAATGGAAAGAATCCGAATTTAGGATTTATTGATCAAAACTCTTTCTATAAAACTTTTTAAAATTGAAGGATCCAAAATTCAATTGAACTAATTGAATTAGAAAGCTCTTCGAATTTTTAAACTCAATAATATTATGAAAAAAGAGAAAGAAAATATTTAGGCTTCGATTTGCTCTACAAATTTATCAATGTCTTGTTCTAAATCCACGACGTCCTCGACATCTTTGATTTCATTGCTGGCCAGCCTATTAAGAAACTCCTTAAGCATTTTTTCTTTTTCTTTATCCGTAGGAAATAAAAGGCTACTCTTGTAATGCTCCCAATCAAGAATTGAAGTAAATATCAAGAATAAGGTTTCAATGTGACTATAATCAATTAAGCCCATTAATTTTTCTTTTGAGATGAGTTCCTTGGATTGGTCTTTATAAAAATTAGAGAGATCGTTGTAGTAATTTGTAATCCTTGCAACATTGTCTAATTGTGTTTGTAATGCTGCTTGGTTAATTGGACTATTTTCATCTTTGTACATTATTTCAAAATATTTGCTGATAAAGTCTTTTAATTTTTGTAGTTTCTGCTGAAATATCCGTGTTTTTACAATACGTTCAAACAAGGGGGACTCCTTATATTTGTAGAACTTTAGTTCGAACTTAACTAAATCAAGAATATCGAAAAAAAGCTCTCGTACTGAAATATTTTCATTTTCTGCCATCTAAATTCTTCACCATATATTTTAATTAATACTATTATATTAAACTACATTCTATATAAAAATGTATTAGTTATAGAATCAAAAATGAAATAGAGTATATATATTTAACATTTGCGAATATTAAATCAATTTTGATTTTTAAACCGATTAACAAACTACAATTTTCAATCAAGAGGGAAGTAAGATTTTATTTTTACAAAGAATTTAGTCAGATTCTAATTCACTTTCAGAATAATCATCGAGTTCTTTTTCTTTTAAGAGAATCGCTTCTGAAAGAGTGAATCCACTTTTTATCCATTTTTCAGCATCTTTCTGATTAAATCCCCGCAATCTCCATTTAATTAAATCAAAAGCATTTATTGATTTATGGGATACATCTGATTGTTTCATTATTAGACCCTCCTCGAGAATATAATACCTTCTCGCGAAATTTTATAATCAATTATTAAGACAATTGAATTAGTATTTAAACTTTTTTATCTCTATGAATGCGATCTACAGATTTACGAAAAAAGAAGAAAGGAAGGAGATTAAAAAGATTTACACCTTTTTGAAAATAGAAATATGAATAAATCGAAAATGAAAAACTGAAGAGATTTAACCAAAGACTTAACCTATAAAAAGTTTTAAAAAGTTAAGAAGATATAGTTGAGGAACCTTTCAAGAACTTATTTTTGAGACAATCTTTTTATAATGAATTGCGGTAATATGAATTATAAGTATTTTTATAAAGGATTTAAACATAAAAAGATGGGCTTTATTTGGATGATCTCTTAAATACATAAATTCATTATAATATCTCTCATCTTTTTTTCTGAAATGAGCATTTTTCAGAATTTTCCTCCGCTTAATAACTCTATGGAGTGAATCTGTACTCTCAAATAAATAATAATCAGAAGCTCTTAGTGACCATTTGACCGCTTCTAACTGATATTTAATTGAATTAAGGGATTCAAAAGGTGTCATTAAAAATGAAAAAAAGGAAATCAAGAGATTCATAATCAAACTTTTAGCAAGATCGAAAGTAGTAACATTAATTTTATTTTCAATATCCCCTCTAATATCTTGCCCATAGAGCAAAGTACTATTTTTGAGAACACTCCCCATTACAAGCCGCTTGGGTGCGAACATTTTCGAAAATAAATAGTTAACATTAAAAATTCTATAGAAACTTCTTCTTTTCCAATATTTTTCAATCGTTAAAAAATGAGATTTAAATAACCCTGTATGGTATTGGAGATCACCTAACAACTTTATTAAAAAAGAAGAACCTGGCTCCCTAAACCCGTGTTTAATTTCTAAACTTATAAAAAACTTCTCTAAATTTTGAATTGCTTTTTTAGAAATATTATTCTTGAATACAATAAGTAGGTCGCAATCAGAAATTTTGCATTGTTCGTTGTTTTGCGGTATCTGACTTCCAAAAAGAAAGATTGAGAGAATATTACTTGTTCCAATTTCTTTTTCGATAAGGATAAGGATATCTTTGATATAATTGCATACCCTCTTGCTAATATCCTCTAAATCTATAGATATTTCAGTTCTTCTCTCTATGAACTTATCCACAGATTCTTTTTCTTTTTGAACAGACAATTTATTTCAAATCCTATTATATTAAAAAGATTGGATTAAATTCGGTTTGCCTCTTTGTAAGCCCTTTCTACAGCGTCTAAAATTGTACCCGGCCTTCGGGCATCTCCAACTTTTTTAACCTTCACACCTTCAATATTTTTGAGAGCGCCGTAAAGACTATCATCAGAATTAACTCCGGTGGCATAATATACATTATCTACTTGCTCTATTACATGTTCTTCTCCTTCTTCATCCGTATATCTAACAAAATCCTCCCCTATTTCCTCCACGTTAACCTTTGTGAGAATATCCACACCTAATTTTTTCGCTCTTCCTAATAGAACCCATTTTGTGGTTTTTCCAAGGGTTGATCCTGCCTTAGGAAGCTTCTCTAACACAGTAACTTTCTTATTACCTCTATAGAGTTTTTCCAATGCGACGTCTGAAGGTAAGGCATCATAAAACGTTAAAAACTTAAATTCTTCTGGACTGAGAGAGCCATATTCAGCTAAATAAATCGCTAATTCAATGCCCGTAGCGCCGCCTCCGATAATAACATTATTTTCTCCCACTGGGGCGTCTTTACTGAAAACTTTATTTGCCCAATAAACATGAGAATGATCTATGCCCGGGATGGGAACCTTTATAGGTTTTGTCCCGGTTGCTAAAAAGACTACATCTGGATCGAATTCTTTCACCTTTTCTATATCCACATCAGTTTTAAAATGTACTGGGATATTATCTTTTTCTATCCAATATTGATAATCCTCAAGCATCCTTTTGAACTCATTTCTTCCTGGAGGTCTCCAAATAATATTTAATAATCCTCCAATCTTATCCTCTTTTTCAAAAATATGAACGTTATGTCCCCGTTTTTTGGCGATTCTTGCTGCTTCTAACCCAGCGGGTCCTGATCCAATAATCATGACCTTTTTTTCCTGATCAATAGGATTTAATTCTGTTTTGGCTTCGTTGGCAGCACGAGCATTTCTTAAACAAGAGACAGGTTTCATATTAAAGATATTATCGAAACATCCCTGATTACAGCCAATACAGTGCATGATATCATGAATTTCCCCCTTTTTTGTCTTGTTAGGAAGATCCGGATCTGCTATTAAGGGCCTTCCCATACACACAGCATCTGCTTGATTTGCTTGTAAAACTTCTTCGGCAACTTCTGGATCATTAATCCTATTAGACGCAAACACAGGTATAGAAACATATTTTTTAATGTTTTCCGCTAAATATGT
>CAZZIC010000163.1:0-9473 GCA_964653985.1 uncultured archaeon
TAAATAATTCAATTGAAACTCTTTTTTTTACCGCATAACTTATACCGAAAAATCCAAACGTTACTCCTCCTAAAGATCCCGCAATTACTACAAGAGCTCTTTCTAATACAGTGCCACCAGTTCCCGAGAAACTCATACCTCCATAATCCACATTTATATAGATACCTTGTGGGTCATTTCCCGTAAAAATTGTCATTAAAGTATGACTTGATTCATGAATAAAAATTAGATTATAGAGAAAAAACATTTCAAGTATGCCTAAAAATATTAATAGTATTGAAATTTTGCCAATACCTGTTATTATCTGTCCTTTTCTTTTTAGCTTACGGTTATACTCGACCAAAAAAGATGATGCTCTGCTTCTTTTCCTTAAAACTTTACTTATTCTTTCTGGATTGAAAAATTTATTGGAAAGCAAGTATGAACCAATAAAAACAAGACCAATCAAGGTTATATTACCTAAAAACGTTAGAATAAATCTATAAGATGCCCTCCATATTGTACCGATTAAAATTCCTATTAAAATTACCCCAACAAGACTTAAAATTATGAGATCCAGATGCAGTCTTATTATATCAAAATAAGAGTTATCTTTTTGATTGTTTAGAATATCTTCAGAAATGCTAATCACATAATTTTTGCAATTCCTTTTTTATATTAATAATAAATAATACTTTTTAAGCTTCTTTTTGGTCATTTATTTCATTGAGCATTTAGCTTTATAAAAAATCCCTACTTAAATTTTCCTTCCTATCCTTCTCTCAATTGATTCAATTATTCGACGAAAAATCAAGGCTCTCTTTAATTTTAAAATAGATTTTCTATTATTATAACCTGATAAAAGCATTATAGAAATGGATTATAAATTAATAAGTAGTTTAGAAATAGAGTAGAAATTACTTCTGAATAAAAATGTATGATTCATACAAAAGATATAAAGGAAAAATTTATACCGGAATGAAAATAGGCCACTCTCATCAATGGAAATATGATAATGGAAATTGGTACGAGACTAAAGAAACACCAGATAGATGGACTTTCACCTTTAATAGTATAAAGAATAGAAAACACCTTGCACCACAAAATAGTGGGGCAGCTCCTAAGACTAAATATCATTGGTATATTTTGGCTGATCAGATAGCTACAAAACTTGATGCAAATCGATATATGACCTCTATGCATGGGATTAAGTTTAAAATTGGGCATAAAAGACCAAGTTGGAAACATTTTAGCTATAAATATAAGGAGCAACCATCCTATAAAGAAAAAATTATCAAAATATTAGAAGAAACCTTATACGAATTAAAAAAGGAAACTTAAAAGTAGTAAAAATTAGAAAAGAAAATTTAAATTGAAAGATAGAGTTTAGCTTAATTATTCCTCCAATAGATTTGCCCCACATTCAGGACAGAAACGTATCTTACCTGCAATTTTAGCTCCACATCGGGGACAAAAATTTCCAATCTCTCCGTTTTCTGATTGATATGCTAATTCTTCTCCGGATTGAGTTTGAATTGGTTTTCCTTCATATTGATAGGGAAGATCTTTAAATTCTGAAAGATTGAAATATCCTAATATCTGAAAAATATATCCTATTAAAACAGTTATTATAAGAAAGGAGAGAGCAAACATAAGGGCTCCATTTTTTAATTGCTCACAGCCTTTTATTCCATCTTTTACCACATGGGAAGGGAATAGATCTCTATTCTTTTCAAAGAATTTTTTTAATTCCTTCCATGCCTTCATCTCAACTACGGAACCACTTATCAGAATTATAAATCCTATCAGTAAGAGAATCGAAGCTCCAATAAAAAAACCGTAGAAAACTCCGTCGCTAAATATCAATGAAAATATGAGAAACATTGCTGAAAATGCTATCATTATAATCCCAATGATTCTTACAAGGTAAGCAGCAATAAATTTAGAGCGAAATTCACTCAAATAACCGCTTCGTAATTCAGTATTGACCTCTTTTAGACTCTTTAGTGCTAAAAAGATGAGTATCAAATTCACAATCTGTAAAAAAGGCAGGAAAATTCCTACAATCGTAAAAATAGCTACGATATGAAACTTTTCGCCAAAATCTCGAAACTTGTTTAGTGTTGTCGAACTCATAATAATTATTTCTCTTTTAAGTATAATGAAAAAATGATTACCCATTTCTTAAATTTTATGGATAAAGAAATATATAGTTCTTATTTTTTCTCACCCCTTACCTTTAAACTATTAACAATTCCTATTTTAAAGTATAAGTACAATAATTTCCTGGATTATAAGATTAAATAAATAAGGATATAAGAGAGTTTACGATATCATATTAGGGTTTAATTGCCTTATCAAGCAACTGATATTTTCTAAATAAATATTTGATCATCCCTGATTATCCCTCAAAAAAGAAAATCTAAGTGGATATAATTTGAAAAAAGGAATAATCTCTACAAGACAGCTAAATATTATTGTAAATTTTTCACTTCTAATAATCAGTATATTATCTTTTTTCACAGGAATTATCAAAATCCTAAATTTATATATCGTTGAAACTAATTTTGATGCTTTTACAGCATTTTTAACTCCCATACATGATTGGACTGGGATCTTCTTGGTCATTATTAGTACTATTCATTTAGTGATACATCGAAGATGGATCGTTGCGATGACCAAACAAATCTTATCTTTTGAAAAGTTTGGAAGAAAAGAATGGAATTATCTTATTGATATAGGGATGTTAATTTCGCTAATCTTAGTTGCTACCACGGGTATTATTAAATTACCCTTATTAGTAGCGAATCAAGAGATAATTTATAACTATTCTATCTTTTTAATGCAAGTTCATGATTGGAGTGGTTTTTCTCTCGTTGTTCTTTCATTTATTCATATTTTTCTCCATAGAAATTGGTTATCAATAAAACTCAAAAAAGCATATGAAATTCCTAGCTTCAAGATTGCCACAGTAATAACACTGATTGTGATGATTTTTGGATTTATTTTTGTTCCGATTTTAAGTACTCCAAGAATTCCAGATGATCAGTCTTATAATATCCAAGGGACTATAAATATTGAATCTATAGGGAAATTTAGCTTTAATCCGAATGAAACTACAACTGTGAGACCTGACCTGTTTAGAGAAAGTCATTTTTCTGTTTATGATATATTAGTAAACTTGAACAAATCGGGGAAAATAAAATTAGATGCTCATTTTAATGAAAGTATGAATACATACGTTGTGGATGGGATTAATGATACCACCAATTGGTGGTATAAAGCCTACTATCAAGGAGGATGGTGGGAAGATAACGTATATCGAATGGATCACTATCCCTATAAGGACGGTATGACTATTAAATTCTATCAAACTTCAGACTTTCATTTACAGAGAATTCATGGTACTTGGGTAAGAGAAATTCAAAGATTTAGAACCAATGATGGAGAAGTCATTATCCCTAAAGTAAGAATTTCTAGCCCCACAAATGATTTGGATTTTTTTAATGTTTCGGTCACTCCCCATAATTTAAGATTAGACTATTTCCAAAAGGATGTTATTACAGCAATAGATATTATACTTTCCTTAGGGGAACAAGGTAAGATAACATACGATCTTACTTGGTATGATACTATTGGAAATGCAGAAATTAACAGCTACTATGTGGAAAGAATTAATGAGGACGAAGCATACGGAGGCTGCGGGTTTGTATATGAGACTGGGGATGAGGAGTTTCCATTCTTTCAAGGAAATCATATCCATATAACTTCAGATACACGAATTATAAATTCTCCACAATATTCAAGATGGCTATGGATCTGTCTCTAAAAAAAATTAGAATAGTTTAGGTTTAAACTAGATTATTTTTGGCTACTTTGCGGAAGGATCCTCCTGCATCATTGCAAATAGATTTCCTTCTGTATCCGCAACAGTAGCCATGTATCCGACTCCAGGAACCGCTGTTTTTCTCGAACAATTTTACCGCCATTTTTCTTGACTTTCTCTACAAATTTATCAACTGAGGGAACATCAAGCGTATTTACGACACCTCCATCTGGTTTTTCTCGCTTTGAAAGAACTCCATCAATTCCAGGTTCTTCTTCATCTCCTGTCATTATCAACCAATAATCTATAGGTCCGGTCCACTTCTTTATCTTCCATCCAAAAACCTTTTCATAAAACTTAATAGCTCTTTTTGGATCATCAGCTGGTAAATCAAAATGAATTATACGAGGCATAAAAAAAAGGAAGTCAGATATTATTTAAAGGAAATCCCAGTAAAAAATTAATATAATATAATAAAAAATAAAAAATTAAGTTTTATTAGAAGACGCGATTGTGAATCTATTTAATATTCTGTTCTGTTAATTATTTCATCTTGAGCAATTTTGGATAACTCCTCAAATAAAACACTATATCCTGCTATTCTTACAACTAATCCCGGATACTTCCTAGGATTATTTTGAGCTTCTTTCAAGATCTCTTTTCCAACAACATTAAATTGAATTTGAAATCCTCCTTTTTCTTCGAAAAAGCTTCTGATTAGTGGATTGAAAATCTCTTCAGAAAGATTCGAAGGATGAAAACTTAAGATGAGGGAATTTCCATTTGTCATTAGTTCATTATCTAATTTTTTGACAGAGTTTAAAATTGCTGTTGGACCATTCTTATCATGTCCAATCGTGGGACATAACCCATTCGATAAAGGTTCTTTAGATTTTCGACCGTCAGCAGTTGCTCCTGTAAACATTCCAAAAGCTAGATGGAAAGAAGTAGAATATATACCAGGATTGAATTTTCCTCCCCTATAATTCGTATATTTTGATAGAGTATTACAAAATTCCATTCCAATTCTTTTTGCTATCATATCTACATAATCGTTATCATTCCCGAATTTGGGGGCTCTATTTTGAAAAATTTCTTTCCATTCCTTGCCTTTTTTCTCTTTATAAGTTCCTCGATAATTTTTCTTTAACATTTTAACAAGTTCCTCTATTTCAAGGTACTCTTCTTCAAACACAAATTTCTTAATCGTAGCGAGACTATCCGCAACAGTCGCTAATCCAATTAATTGAGGTCCTGTAAAATCGTAGATAGCACCTCCTCTTGTAATATCCAATCCGCTTTCGATACATGCATCTGTAGTAGTTGATAAAAATGGTTGTGGATTTAATTCCGCAATGGCTTTATCTAATTCATACATCGTAGAAACCATTTTTTTTATAAAATACTCCATTTGTACTATAAAACCATCCCATAAATCATCATATGACTTAATCCCTTGATGTTTTAGTCCATATTCTTTTCTTGTTATCAAATCAACTCCATTAGTAAGTGCTAATTCTAAGCATTTTACGATGTTAAATTGATTCGCATTCGTTGATCCAAATGATTTATGGGGATGTTGGGGCTCAACGCATCCGATAGGGGCATATTCTCTTGCATCTTCTAAAGTAAATCCTCTTTTCATTAGACCTTTTATCATTACATCGTCATTAAATAATGCAATACTAGTACCCTCCTTAATTGCGGCAGACACTTCGGAAAACATTTTATTAGGAGAATTTTTATGAATTCTAACGGAAAAAGTGGGTTGCACTGTCTTTAACTCTCTATAGGCTTTTAATATAAGAAAAGAAAGCTCATTTGTAGCATCTCCTCCGTCCCGTGTTAACCCTCCAATTGTTAGATTCGCCGCAATAGGAGGTCCTTCAGCTGCTACGACACCTTTGCTCAAAACATAATTCCATAAGGTATTTATTTTGAGCATAAAATTTTGAATCCAAAACTTAGCTTCCAGTGGACTTATAATACCTTTCTTTAGATCAGCTCTATAATATGGATAAAGGTATTGATCCAATCTCCCAATACTAATAGCGAATCCACCGTCCTCTAAACCACAGATTAAATGGTTGAAGTAGATTAATTGTAATGCTTGTTTAAAATTATCTGGCGGATTTTTTGAGATATGATGACAGATTTCAGCTATTTCTAACAATTCTTGTTTTCGATGATTATTCTCTTCTTTTTGTGCCATTGAAAAACTTAAGTCTGAATATCTTTGAATAAAATTTTTAACGGCATTAAGCACTATTTTTAAAGATTGGTAAAAATGACTTTCTCGTTCTTCCTCTATGTGTGTGTCACTTTTTTCATCCATTTTTTGATTAATCAAATTTAACAAACCTTTAATTCCAAATTTTAACAGATTGGGATGACCTGGAAAAAAATGTCCAATTCCATTGGTCAATTCTGTATCAACAATATATACTGCTTTTTCCATAATGTCCTTTAAGTCTTCTTTCAAATATTTCAGAAATTTTTCTTGCACGGTAATTTCTTTCAATTTCCAAAAAGGTATTATTTCCTCCTTTAAAATCCTTTTATCCTCCTCGCTGATAAGTAATGGTTGGACTCGACGCTCTCCATATGATTCGATATCTGCTTCGATCGAATCAATTCTTACCTCTGGGTAAAGGGGTGTTCCAATAAATTTAGTCGTTCGATCACCAACGATTAACTCTTCTTTCCTTATCTTAATTGACATATTAGAAAGGATATATTCAATAGCCTTCGCAAACCGTAGAATAGAAGATTTGATATTTGTATTTTTATAAAAGTCTGTGATCAATTGAGCTCTTTCGATACATATCTCTGGGTGATAATTTATAATCTTCGTTTTATATGTATCAATCCGATTTTTATAGCCATAAAAATCTTTTTGAATCTCTTTTTTTAATTCCATAATCTCACATCTGATTTTTAAATTATATTAGTAAAAATAGAAGAAATGTTATATGCTAATTATATCTTCTAAAGACTTTATAAATGTTAGTTTGATAAATAAAAATAAAATTCTATTTAATTATTAGTTCTTCCTAGTAGAATTTAATAATAGGGTATTTTAGGTAACTGTATTAAGGTTAAGGTTATAGTATTTAAGATCATTGAATAATTTCAATAGTTATTCCATAAATTCTGAAAATGATAAAACTCAAAATTAAATTTGAGTAATTAACGCAAAAAAGTAAAAAACTAATAAAAAGAAAATAAAAAATGGATTAGTTATTCTTCATATTCTTTTATTTGCTCCTCAAAGAGTCGTCGAACAGCTTGTATTCTTGTTTCTTCTCCAATCTGTTCCACATTTTTCAATGAAATTGCTTCTTTTGGACAAAGGGCAATACATTGGGGTTCTCTTTCTCCAACTTCAGGATCAATAAAATCTTCTTTCATGTTTTCGCATAAATCGCAAACTAAGGCTTTTTGGTTTCCTAAATCGAGGGATATCACTCCAAAATCACATGCACGAATACAGAAACCGCATCCATTACATTTGTCCTCAATAAGTACAATATTTCCGGTTTCTTCATCCTTTTCAAGAGCTTTTTCAGGACAACTTCTTATACAAGGAGCATCTTCACATTTTTGACATGCTAAGGCAATATTAAAGACCGGTTCAACTCTTACTCGATGAATTCTGGAATTAATTGGATTAAACTCACCCGTATGCACGAAGGAACAAATAGTCTCGCAAGTTTCACAACCAGTACAGAGTTCAGGGTCCACCATAATAAATTGATGGATCTTCCCTCCTCGTTTTTTGGTTCTAATTTTTGCTTTAGACATTTTATTTCTTTCCTCCATTGCTTTCCAGTTTACCAATTAAGAAATCTAACCCTAAATCTTTTAAGGTTTCATCAGTTGGAATTCCGGTTTCTTTATCCCATCCTCTTGCTTCATAATAACCGCTTAAGAGTTTTTGATAGCCTTTTTCTTCTAAGGTGACACCTTTAGCAGGTCCTTTAGTATGAGCGTCTTTGAAAAATCTTTCAGGGGGATGATCATCCGCACGAGTCCATCCTTCTCTAATATTAAACGCTTTTGAGAGATTTACAATTGCGGCACCTCTCTTATCTAAGAGAGCTCCATCCATTGGAATGCCTGTGACCAATTCATATGCTTTACCCATCTCATCATCATCTTCATAGACTCCTCTGGTAAATTTACAGATAATAAATGAATCGATGATTCCGTAGATGTTTTCCACATCTATTATTGCTTTTCCTCTTTCGAGAGGTTTATCGTATGAAAATCTATCAAATTTACCTTTTGCGTCCAATCCATATGCTCCGTTTCTCAAGTGGCAAGCACCTCGGATAGAGACACTTTCTCCTACAGCAAAACTTGTCATTCCGTGAAGATCAAAAGCTGGCATTTCCAATCCTTTAATATTCATTGCATAATAGCTTGCATTCTTTCTTCCCATTTCTTCAAGTCGTTCACCTGCTTTTTGGGTTCCATCACCGAATATCTCTCCCGCAAATCCTTCTCCTCGGATCATTTCTTCCGTAAATCGTGCTAAGTTCTTGGTCGATCCAAAAGGAAGTTCATATCCTAAATCATCCTTGGTGATAATTCCTTCTTCAAAGAGTTCGCATGCCATTGCGGCGGTTACTCCGCCCGAAATAGCATCAATACCTAAATCATCGCAAAGTTCAATACATTTAAATATTGTAGGCCAATCAGAACAACCAGTTCCAGTACCAAATCCATATAACAGTTCAATATCTATACTTGCTACTAAATTTGGATAATCTGGATGAGATCTTGGAACTCTAGCCAAGTGATCGCATGCGACGGAACACTGTGAGCATGCCACTTTTTTGACAACCCAATCCTCATTGAGAGATTCACCAGTAAATTCTCCATTTGTTATTTTATCCCATGTCCCTTCTCGGTAATTGTGGGTGGGCATCATACCTAATTTGTTATAACTGGTCAAACCAGCTGGAGTACCTAGATCTCTATATTTAGAAGTAGCCGGACCATTAGCAACCTTAATAAGTTTTTTTGCTAATTGATAAAATTCTTTTGGTCGGGCAACTTTTACTCCTTTGGTTCCTCTAAAAGCGACTGCTTTGAGGTTTTTTGAACCCATAACAGCTCCCATTCCAGTTCTGCCTGCTTGTCTATTTCTATCATTAGTAATACAAGCCATACGACTCATACGTTCTCCGGCAGGACCGGTTGCCATAACAGCCATTCGATGATCTTGAAATTCTTCTCTAATCATCTCTTCGGTATCCCAGCACCCTTTACCTTCTAAATCTCCCACGGGGACCAAGTATCTATCTTCATCATCCACTACGAAATAAGATAATTCTGGAGCTTTGCCCTTAAATACGATCATATTCACTCCAGCACGTCGAGCTTGCGCTCCTACGCTTCCCGAGGAAACTGCCATTCCAAACATATTAGTCAATGGTGATTTTGCAAAAACGCCGTATTTACTGCTCGTTGGCAAAATCGTGGTTGGAAATGGACCAATAGCGAACACAAACACATTATCGGGGCCTAAAGGATCTTCTCCTCCTTTCATCTCGTCCCAAAGTACTTTTGCTCCGAAGCCATATCCTCCGATCCAATTTCGACAAAATTCTGGTGATAACGTCGTTTCAGTGACTTTTCCTGTTGTTAAATCAACGTCTAG
>CAZZIC010000164.1:0-9400 GCA_964653985.1 uncultured archaeon
TTTTTATCAAAGTAAATTATTTTTGAAAATGGAACTGAAACCATTCTCCAAAAGCTGCAAATTAACCTTTTTTGTTTAAATATAAAGAATTAGAGATCTGTTTACAAAACAATTTATTTTCATAAAAAAATGACAGATTATCATATGAAAAGTTTTTTCGGACAGAGTTCAGCAATAACAATAAAAAGTTCATCAAAAGAAGATCCTCACTTCTATATTCAGTGTATTAAAAAGAAAAAGGATGGAGACTGGCAAAAGCCTTCAAAAGGGGAGGGAAAAACAATTAAATGCTCTTTAGAAGAACTAATTATGATCCTTCAAGTATTAAGAAAAGAAGTTCCTACTTGGTCAAGTTTTCACTCCTTTAATGGAACGAAAACCTCGATATCCTTTGCTTGGGATAAAGACGGAGAAAAAAGATTATGGATCAATATTAACAAATATGCAAAATCACTTGGGTTTCCTCAAGTTGAAATTCTGAGACTTTTACTCGATCATATGCTCCAAGAAAAAATTGAATATGCCACCAAACCATATTATCAAAGAAAAGAAACCTCCTCCTCTTTAAAAAGCCGAGATAGCATCAAAAACAAAAACGATAATGAAAATAACGGTTCTACTGAAATTATGATTGAAGAGGAAAAAGACATCAATTCTCTTGACGCCAGTATTCAAATGGACACAGAATTGAAGGTTGATGAGCACTTTCACGTAAAGGCGCAAATTCTTAGGAAAACAGAAAAGGCACTCTTCTTAAAGTTTAATTCTGGGATAGAACTTTGGATTCCAAAAAGTGCGATTAAATCTACATACGATTTAGATTCAAAAGACACTCAGATTTTTGAAATTGAATCATGGGTAATTAAAAAGAACTTGAAGTAAGAAGGAAAATAGTAAATATCATTTTTATATTTTGATCTTATTAATCACATAAGGTTCCTAACTTACAACTAACTCTCTAAAATCCGAATAAAATTATAAAATTAAAAATCTCTCATCGTGAAAATGGGACTTTAAAGAATAAGAGTAAAAGTTCATTAGAAACTTAGAAACCACAAACTATTAATTTTATAAATCATTTTTAAGGTCACAACACTGAATTTAACAAATTGGTGTATTTATATTTTCAAACTTTATACAGTTTCCGCGAAGATCGAGATACCTCCCTTCCTGTTTAATCAAGAAAAATCAATGTCCGCACGAATTATATTAAGTGAAGACTTTTCTGGGATTATCTCAAGAGAATATGGCTTCATTATTTCAATAGTCGACGTCTTAGATGTGGGTCCTGGAATGATAATTCCGGGTAATGCAAACACATTTCATGAAGTAGAGTTTACATTATTAGCGTTTAAACCATCAATCGGAGAGATTATTGAAGGTGAGATCGTTGAAATTGTAGATTTTGGAGCTTTCATTCGTTTGGGGCCATTAGATGGTCTAGTTCATGTGTCGCAAATTATGGATGATTATGTCTCATATGAACAAGTAGGAAATAGGTTTATTGGGAAAGAAACAGGCAAGATATTAGAAGTCCATGACCAGGTAAGAGCAAGAATAATAGCCGTAAGTATGGGAACGGGAAGAAGCGGTAAACTCGGCTTAACAATGAGGCAAAAATATTTAGGAAAGTCCGAATGGATCGAAGAAGATATTGAAGATCTTTTGACGCAAAAGCAAGAGAAAAAAGCAAAAGAAGAAGCCAAACAAGCTCAAGAATAAAGATAGAATTAATAAAATAGAGGTGAAGTGATTATGAAAGAAAAAGCATGCAAAAGTTGTCATTTGATAACCAAAAATGAAACTCTTTGCCCCAAATGTAAAACTCATACCCTCAGTGATGATTTTTCGGGAGAGGTAATCATAATTAAACCAAGTCAATCAAAAATTGCAGAGTACTTGAAGATACATTTTCCTGGCAAATATGCTCTTAGAGTCCGATAATTAAGCATGTTAGTTCTGTAAGGTTCGAGAAAGTAATAATTTTTTAACTTACTTTATATTTTTCCTTTCTAACAAGAATAAACGACTAATTTTACATATTCATGACTGATAAAGTAGATCTTAAAATTCCCAAAACAAAAAGATCGAAATTCACACAACCATTAGGTAAATTAATTAAAGGTTCGAGAAAGGATACAATTTCAAAGCTTGAAGGTAAATTTCGTAAGCTTTTGGAAAAGGAGAAAGAATTTTATTTTTACCTAGTAGGAGATATTGTGACCAAAGACTTTCTTAATAACTCTTTTTTAAAATCATATGTAAAACTCTGCATTGTTGATGAAAAAACACAAAGAAATAAAATTCAGATTACAACAGAACAATTTTTTGAATCCATAATAGAATTTGAAAACCCCGCAGGAATAATTACTAAGAAAAGCTGGGAAATTTTAGAACGCGCTGTAGACTCCGATAAAAGAACTCTTATTAAAATCACTAAGGGGGAAGAAGATTTATTGGTACTCCCGTTAGTTCTTAAAATTCCTTTAAACAAACAAAGGATGAACTATATAGTTTATGGACAACCTCCCGTAACGGATGCTGATGTATCTATTCCCGAAGGAGTGGTTTTAGTAAAACATACAAAACAAATTAAGAAAGCAGTTGAACATTATATTGCAATGATGGAGAAAGTTAGGTAATATTCAACCCTCTTGGAACCAGTAGACCGGATAGCTAAAATGCTTCATTTTTCCTATTTTTTGATTCCCTCATTCATAAACAAAATTTTCAAAAACCTTTTTGAAATTTCAATGAAAATGGATAAAGAGTTTGTCCTCTAGTATTAAAAAACCAAAATTTTATTTTTTATCCTTAACTTTTACTCTTAACTCAGAATAAATAACCTTTAATTACTGAGAGATTCGTTAAAATAGTAGATTATTATGTCATTCAATATAGAAATATTAGAAGAAAAGAAGAACGAATTAATTAACCGAAGAGAATTAGAGATCAAAATCGAACATTTGGGCGAAGGTACTCCAAATCGATTAGAAATAAAGAAGAAAATTGCTGCTCTTGAAGGGGCCATTGAAAACCTTACAATCGTAAGAGAAATCAAGACTAATTATGGACGTAATACTGACATGGGAAAGGTTCATATATATGAAAATGCAGATGATCTTAAATATTATGAACCATTTCACATTAAAGTCCGTAATTTAGACCCCGAGACGAGAGCGGAAATATATAAATTAAAAAGAAAGAGAGAGCCATATGCTCATCTCTTTAAATATGAATAGTAAATAAAGTATTGATTATAATGACAGACATATCAAAGTATTACAAAGTTGAAGGAGATAAATTGGTAAGGAACAATCGTACATGTCCTAAATGCGGTCCCAGTGTATTTTTGGGGGATCATTATGATAGATGGTCCTGTGGTCGTTGTGGATATACCATCTTTAAGAGAAAAGGTGGGAGTGGAAGATCTTCTCGCACCAGATCAAGAAAAAGATCTCCTCGTACTAGGAAAAAATCACAGTAAATTTTATTAGTTTTCAGAAAAATATTTCCTCTTTTTTACCAATTTTTACCTTTAAAGATTAAAATATTTCCTTTTTATGAAGCCTAAATGAAAAATAATAAAAAATTAGCTCTTGGGATTGAATCAACTGCTCATACATTTGGAGTTGGTATTGTAGATTTTGAGGGAAATGTTTTAAGTTTAATCAATGATACTTTTGTTCCCGAGCAAGGGGGGTTACATCCCGTAATGGTAAGGGAGTATCATATCAATAATTTTAAATCCACCATCCTTAAAGCACTTCTTGATGCAAGATGTTCGATGAGGGATATAGATTTAATGGTATTTAGTCAAAGTCCCGGATTAGGACCTGTCCTAAAAATTGGTGCTTTAGTAGCTAGGACTTTAAGTCAAACCCTAAATATTCCTCTGGTTGGAGTGAATCACTGTATCGGTCATATCGAAATTGGACGACTTACTTGCCAGATTGAAGATCCTTTAACCTTGTATGTCTCCGGTGGAAACACAATTGTAAGCGCATTTGAATCTAATAGATATCAAATATTCGGAGAAACGTTGGATTTACCTATTGGGAATATGATAGATTCTTTTGCTCGAGATGCCGGGTTAGCCCATCCTGGAGGACCAAAAATAGAAAAACTTGCTAAAGGAGGTAATCAATTTCTTTCCCTTCCCTATGTAGTTAAAGGTATGGATCTCTCTTTTTCTGGACTCTATACCGCAACAAAACGATTATTGGAATCTGAAGATTTTAAAGTAAAATATACATTAAATGATATCGCTTATTCATTGCAAGAAACCGCTTTTGCCATGTCAACCGAAGTAACGGAAAGGGCATTAGCTCATACAAAGAAGAATGAAGTTCTTCTCACGGGGGGGGTCGCAGCTAATAAAAGACTTCAAGAGATGATAAAATATATCAGCCAAGAGCATGATGCTCGATTTGAAGTGGTTCCTTTAAAATATGCGGGAGATAATGGTGCTATGATTGCATGGACTGGCATCCTGAAATATAAAGAAGCGGGGGGAGATGATATAGCCGATACAAAAATCATGCCTAAGGAAAGAATGGACAACATAAAAATTCCTTGGAGGGCCTAATTTCAATGCAATCTAAATCTAAAATTAAGAAATTAGATCTTATACAGAAAGGAGCCGAAGCTAGCCTTTATTCAGGAAAATGGTTTGGCAAAGATGTAGTTTTTAAATATAGAATACCAAAAAAGTATCGATTACCAAAATTGGATAAAGAAATCCGTGTTAAGCGGACACTAAATGAAGCAAGAGCTCTCATTAGGGTTAAAAATTATGGAATTAACGTTCCTCAAGTGTTTGAGATTGATACTAAAAAGTCTCTTATTGTAATGAAATTTATTGAGGGAAAGAAATTTAAGGAAATAGTTAATAAACTTGAGAGAAATGATTTGAAGATCTATTTCAAAAAAATTGGTCTCATGATCTCAAAATTGCATGAAAACGGGCATGTCCACGGTGATATTACAACGAGTAACCTTATACTAACGCCCTCAAGGGATATCTTTTTAATAGATTTTGGATTGCATGAATATTCAGATTCTATTGAAGATAAAAGCGTAGATCTTCATCTTTTGAAGAGAGTATTGGTCTCATCACATGGTGATTTGTTTAAGCTATGTTTTAAAAGTTTTCTTGAAGGATATCGATTGGGTTATGCAGATCAAAACTTAAAGCTCTGTAATGATATCATAAACCATATTAATGTGATCGAATCCCGTGGAAGGTATGTAAAAAAACAAGAACGATTAATCTAACATTTGTGTGTAAAAAATTTTCATCTATATTCTTTATTGATTAGTAGATTTTTCAAGTAATATCTTAAAGTTACTGAAATATTTTTTCTAACCGATTAATAAGTGCTTATTTGCTTAAACGGCGCTTTATATAAATGAATATCTTTATATACCAATTTTACTTATTAATATTATAACGAATGTTGTGAAAGAGATTAAGGGTTAATCATAAACCAGAGATTCTAATCGATTTTTCATCCCCTTTCTTTGCTTTTAATAAAAATTAGTGCCTTATGGAGTATTTTAATGACGAGTAAAAAGAATAATAAGAATAACCGAAAAAAGACTCCAATGAGAAACATTACCATCAATATTCCCCAGATCTATGAGGATAATATTCAAGAATTAATTCAAAAAAATATAATTGCAAGCAGGTCAGAAGGTATAAGAATTGCTATACGTGAATATCTAAATCGGGAGTATGATAATTTGGAACTTTTGGGCTTCTTTGAGAATATTGAGAACAACAAAGAACAACCCTAATTTTTTTCTATTTTAAACTAATTTTAAAAGTCCTTTTATCAATCCAAAAAGCTGATCTTAATTTCTAGGCTTCCAAAAATACGCGTTAATCTTCCCGCTAATGAGTATTTACAAGATCTCTTTGAAACCGTATTAGTATTAGATAATGCCGTTATTTATAATAATAATAATTTAAAGCTATATGGTTAGATTTAGTTTAAACGACAAATAGTAGAATCTTGTAAGGTGATATAAGAGTGAGAAATAAAATTGAAAATTTATACTAAAGGAACTAAGTGTATCCTTTCACTTCCAATTGAGGAAATACAAAAGGAGATCAAAAGGAAAAAAATCAACAAAAAGTGTAAAGTATTAAATAAATTTACTCTAATGGTTTGGATTAATAGAAGGAATAAATAAATAAGTACTAAAACAATTAAAGCATTTATCTTCTCTTGCGAATCTTGCGTGCCTCTCTCTCTACTTCCCTAAGCTTTATAATGTCGTCCTCCTTGACGGGTCCCTTAACGTTTCGGGTTAAAATTCTATTCTTATCTCTTCCTTCAAGAATTCTTACCTTAATTTGAGTGATTTCACCCGTAAGACCAGTACGCCCGACCACTTCTATAACTTGTGCCGGGATTGAGTCGTCATAATCATAATTTCTATCTTTTGACAAAGAAGATCCCCATTTTTATTTTAATTTACTTTAATTGTCCTACTTGATCTATAACTTCTTTCAAAGCTTTTTCATTACCAGATCCTGGATTTTCAATTGCGATCGCAGATGTAGAGACGTTTATTCTTACCGCATTTCCAAGTTCTTTTTTCGTATTTACATAAGCATATGGGACATTTTTTTCGTCGCATAGTAAGGGTACGTGAAACAAAATCTCTGGCGGACTGACATCTTCGGCCATAACCACTAACTTAGCGGTCTTACGCTCTATACTCTTAGTCACTTCATTCATGCCCTTTCTAATCTTAGTTCCACGTGATTCTGCTATTTTTCCAACGACATCAAGGATCTTATCCTTCAGTTTATCTGCTACTTGAAATTTTACATAACTCATAATTATTATCTCATTCAAATATTTTTACAATATTCTCATTAATCATCGATTATATAGTGAAGAGTATAGTATTAGATATTAAATAAAATTTTTGCTTTAGCGAACGAATTTATGTACCTTAGAAAGGGTTCTTCCTTATCTTTATTGGAACAAATAATGCTCAAGATTGATAAAATTTTTTTAGTAGGATTCATAATCCTTATTAGCAATTAATATAAAAATTAATATTATTCATCTTAGAGGAGATTTACGATTATTATTCCAGTTAGGTGTTTTTCATGCGGGAAACTCATCGCGCATGTTTATAAACCTTATTTAGAGTATTTAGAAAAAGGAGAAAGCTCTGAAAAAGCATTTGAAGAGCTTGGCATTAAAAGATTTTGTTGTAAAAGAATGATTGTTAGTCATGTGGATTTAATAGAAGATCTTTTGAGATTCCCACGCCTACAATAATTTATTTCTCACATTTAGAGATGTCTTAGTGAGATTGGTTTTCTCGCTTTTTTTGTTTAAGGAAGCTTTATTTTAAGTAGCTTTTTTAATTTTTCTTGATTTTTCTTACTTTCTCTTAATTTCATTTTTATTAAACAAACAAAGGATATATTTTATCACTCTCAAGAATTTTTTTAATTAAACCTTGAGGGATTTAGGTATTTCAGGATAATTTATGAATTAATTGAAATAAGAGAATGAATAAGTAAGAATTTAAAAAGAGAATTTCGATTAAAATTTAGAAATAATAGACTTTATTCTTTTCCGTAAACGGCTGTCCATCGAGTCTTACGGGGGTTCTTTTTCTGTACTAATTGCGCTTTTCTACATTTTTTAGAACAAAAGTTCGAGATTGAACCATCTTTTCGCACATACATAACTCCTCGACCGATGGGGATATCCTTCCTACAAAAAGAACATTTTTTCACTTTTACCATTGTGTATCAACCAAACTATTAAATTTTGAATTTATTTGAATTAATTATTTGGTTATTCTTCTTTTACTTTGAACAATTCTGCTTCTCCCGTTTTGGTCACGACCAGATTTATGAGTGTCATATCTGCTGTGATCTCATTTCCTCGAACGGTTTTACGTTTCTTTTGTCCTTCTCTTTTGGGTTTATAACCAATACCCCTTTTTTTCACAAGAATCTTTTTCTTTACGGGTCCGTGAACGTCTTTTCTCATTGGAAATCCGCTTGCATCTGACCCTCCCGTGATTTTAAATTCGTAATTGGAAAATCCGATGACTCCACCTTTAATAGTATCTCCTATCTTCAATCCATCAAACCGAAACTTAGTTTCCTCTAACGGGATCTTTCGACTCAATCCATCGGAATTACTAATATTCAATTTGTAAACAATCTTTTCTGACATAATATAACAGTTAAGTAAGTAATTAAGTTCAAATAAAATTTTGAGTATTAATCAAGTTATAAAATCGGGTATTTCATAAAAATTTTATGAATCGATGCTTTTTCCTCCAATACTAAATATTTTTTCGTTCTCTTTTTCCTCTTTCAGAATGAGGTTTCAGAATGAGGAGTGATTTAATAAATGAATCTAACATATACCCCCTATGTAAGATTCCTAAGGAAAAATTTGGTGGTTTTTTCCACCTTTTAGTTCCTTATGCTTGTCAAAGTATCCCAAAATCTTTCTTTCTTTCCGATTTCATCGGGTAAGGTGTTGATAACTTGCGTTACCATCCTTTTACATTCACATACACACAAGCGGCGATTAAAGAAATATTATTGACGATTTTATTATTACTCTTTGTATATTCTTTAAGAGTCTTCTTATAGAGGTGTGCCGATTCTTTCTGGATGTCGTTATTTACCTCAAGCAATAGACACACTTTATTTAAAATGTTAAAGACTCAGTATTCTGTCTCGTGATCTTTTATGATCTTTTATGGGTAAAAATTTTACATAGTTTTTCTTCAGTCTGCGAAAAAGTTTCTGGGCATTAGGATTTAAGAGGTTTCCTTTCTTATCTCTCAGCTATCTTGAATGCTTGTAATCTATACAAGTTTCTAAACCCCCTATAAAATCGGTTTTTTTGCCTATTGCTACATATTGCCTATTAAGGTTTACGGTGTTTATTAAATGATTTTTAGATGGCTCATCTTAAAGACCCTTTAAATTATGTTCTACTTGGTTTTCATTTTTATTTTTGTCATTCACTAAATCACCACACTTTCTTAGCTTAAATCTGAAGATCTCCGTATATAATACAGAAAAGAGAGTCTAAAATGAAATCAAAGTTAAAATCCACAATTAGTAATTTCTTAAATGAGTTATTAGAGGGTGAATCTCCTGGAGAGACAAATGTGACGCCTAATAAGAGAGGAGAGGATATAAGACTTGCCGAGATAACCAAAATTACAAAATATCACAGAAACTGTTTTGGTCTCACCGATGATGGTAGGTTTCTTTCTATGACGTGCTGGGATTCAAGAGCCACCTATAATAACCTTCTCTATCCGATCATACAACTTACCCTTGATAAATGTGATAATGAAAATGTTTATCTTCCAGAAACTTTTACCACTTTTT
>CAZZIC010000165.1:0-9393 GCA_964653985.1 uncultured archaeon
TGATAAAATTATTGCTAAAAATGGATTTTTGCCAGAAACTTTTAATGAAATCTTTCAAGAATGTCTCATATTTCCAAAATCCAACTCCCACCCAGAGAGAATCTTTCAAGAATGTCTCATATTTCCAAAAGATACTACGACCTATGATTCATACTCAAATCATCGAACCTATACCAAAACCTTCCTTCCCAGACTGCCCAAAAAATTCTCATACATGTGAACCGAAACTGGAAATCTTTCTTTCGAACGATGAGAGAATGGCGTAAAGAGCCCAAAAAGTTTCTTGGACTTCCCAAACACCCATCTTATTAGCAAAAAAGCCGTGAAAATTATGACAAATCAATCATAATTAAAGACCCGAATTTAAGATGAAGATCTTGAATAATAGGAAAAATTTGATTATACCAAATCTGCTTTAATATCATGGGCTTTTAACCATTCTTTTGCCATCTCTTCCATTTTTTTGTCATGAAATGTAAACCATTTTTGTCTTATTTTAGGATAATTAAGAAGAGCATTTTTAAAATTATAAAATGGTTTTCTCTTGTTAAGAACTGAAGCTAAATAATTTTTAATAGACTCGCTCTCCAGCGTTTCTGTAAATTTAACCATTAAATTGTAACTAACCCAAGAAGGAATCGGGTCGATATATTCAAAATCATCAAAATCATTTTCAATATTCTGTTTTCTTGGATCTTCTTCTAAGTAAAGATCATCCAAAACCAATTCAATTTCCCCTGTTTTCAAGTTTAAATAATTCTGCCCCATTTCATTGTTAGACTGTAAGGCAGCAGTCAAGATTTGTAAATCAATCTCTATCTTATCCTTCTTTCTACTCATATCAAAAAGTGGTTTTTATAATTATAAACGCATCTGTTCTGTGTTTCAATAATAATTGCATAAATTTATAGTATTCTTTTAGTTTTTTCATTTTGATTCTCTGAAAAGGTATTTTTCAATTTCTGGAAGAAATTTTTTATATTTTTATCTGTTAAATTCTTATCTGGGTTTAAAATTAATGAAGATATTCCAGAAAAATGTAGGAAAAAGATTAACTTTTAATGAAATATTTTGTTTTTTTCCTAGATGTAGTTATGAACAAGATTTCAACAAAACTATTTGATCATTTGAAAATTGGAGATGATGTTCGCACAACAGTAATGGGTGTGTTAAATTTAAGCCCAGAATCTTTCTATAAATCTTCGGTATATGAAAATGTAAGTAAGATTGAACATGCTGCGGTTCTTATGGTAAATAATGGTGCCAAAATACTGGACATTGGAGCAAGATCGACTGCACCGGGTTCGACTTCTATTAGCGTGGAAGAGGAGATAAAACGATTGATTGAACCCCTTGAAACGGTAAGTAAGATTATGCCCGATAAGATTGTTATCTCAGTTGATACACAGTATAGTAAAGTTGCAACTAAAGCTTATGAGATTACACAAAAATATAATAACGATTTAATTGTAAACGATGTCAGCTGTTTTAAAACAGACCCTAACCTTCGGGATTTTGTGATAGAAAAGGATATTCCGGTGATCCTAATGGCTTCTAAAGAGGTTCCAGGGGATATCTTAACTATGGAGGAAATTATTGATGAGTTTAAAAGTACACTTGATGATTTATTGGAAAAAGGATACGACCGAAATAAGATTATTTTAGATCCGGGAATTGGTCATTGGATTGAAGAAAAAACATTTGAATATGATTTAAAAATTATTGATGAGCTTGAAAAATTAAGAACTTTGAACTTACCGATCTTAGTGGCCATCTCTCGAAAATCCTTTTTAGGTACTCTGTTAAATAAACCAAAACCAGAAGAAAGACTTAATGGCACCCTCGCCTCTACTGCTATCGCTGTTTACAAAGGAGTTCATATAGTTAGAACACATGATGTTGACGAGAAACTAATGGAGTTTATTAAAACAGCTGATGCGATAAGAAATCAAAATTTAATTAATGTTCAAAGTAATAAGAAGAAATAAATTTCTATGATTTTCTTTTTTATCATTTATTAAGTCTTTAATTTTCTTAACTTAAGAGACATTCTTCAAAATCTCTTACCTCGAATTAAAGAATTAACAAACTTTTTAGAGTTGTTATTTATGTGTAAGAAAAAAATATTTTTGTCTTTTAAAATATTTCAGAAAAATGAAGAATTTTAATTGTGATTTTGTAAGTGGAAAATAAGAAACAAGTTATTTTAGTTTTACTATCATATCCAACCATTTCTTTAATCAATAAAATGTCAAAAATCTTCCATTTTAATCACGATCCTTCTCTTAGGAATTTTAAAAAATACTCAGATTTCTTCGTTCTAATAAATCCTTAAGATAGAACTTAACTTCCAAAGATGGTAAAATTTTTCCTATACCGTCATAAGTTCCTCGAAGGATATCTAAGTTTTTAGTTTTTTACGTAAAATTTTAAGATAGAAATGTGTTAATGAAAATTGATGAATTTACTCTGGATTAAAAACGAGTAAAAATTAAAATATCGAAGATTAGCATTAAAATTAAATTCAACCATTATTTTAATTAATTATTTGACTTAAAACTCTAATTTTAATTACGATCCTTCTCTTAGAAATACTACTAAAGATTAATAAGAACGAAATTACTATTATATTTATAGAGAACAGTACTTTTTCACTTTCTAAATTGAAATTTCAAAAATAAATTGGGTTTTAAATTAAACAATTAATCAAAAAAAGAGAATTTTAATGACTAATAATATCTCTAATACAAACTATGAAGCGAAAAGTATTAAAGTTTTAAAGGGTTTAGAGGGCGTTCGACGAAGACCGGCAATGTACATCGGAGATACCGGCGATAAAGGTTTACACCATCTCATTTTCGAGGTTTTAGACAACTCTGTCGATGAGGCTATAGCTGGATTTGCAGATAGTATCAAGGTTATTTTTAAAGAAGATAATTCTGTAAAAATTATTGATAACGGCAGGGGTATTCCAATCGATATTCATGAAGAGTATGGAAAACCGGCTGTAGAAGTAATCATGGAGCATCTCCATTCCGGAGGGAAATTTGATAATAAAAGTTATAAGATATCCGGAGGATTACACGGAGTTGGATTATCAGTTGTGAATGCTTTAGCTGATTGGTTAATTGTTGAAATTCATAGAGATGGAATATGTTATAAGCAAGAATTTTCTAAAGGAATTAAAGTTTCAGAGCCAGAAACTAGTCCCTCTAACAAGAAAGAAACAGGTACAAAAATTTCATTTTATCCTGATACAGATATTTTTGATTTTGATCCTACCAACGATGTGTTTAATTTTGAGAGAATTGCTGGTAGGATGAGAGAATTAGCTTTTCTTACACCTCAAGCGAAATTTGAAATTTATGATAAAAACTCCGAGAAGCGTGAGATTTTTCATTATGAAGGGGGAATTAAAGAATTTATTGCCCACCTTAATAAAGATAAAAAACCTCTACACGACGAAATTATCTACATCCGCGATACATGCGATGATGGTGAAGATGAACCTGTTGAAGTTGAAGTAGCCATGCAGTATAATCAAGGCTTTCAAACAAATCTGCTTACTTATGCTAATACAATTAATACTGTAGAGGGAGGAACACATTTAACAGGTTTTAAGTCTGCCCTTACGCGTACTATAAATTCCTATATTGAAGAATTTATGGCAAAAAAATATCAAGACATTAGTCTTTCAGGTGGAGATACACGAGAAGGTCTTTCAGCAGTTATTTCTGTTAAACTATCAGATCCCCAATTCGAAAGTCAAACAAAAATTAAACTAGGGAACTCTGAAGCTCGTTCAGCAGTAAGTCAAGTAACCTCAGAACATGTGATGAAATTCTTAGAAGAAAATCCTAGTACGGCTAAGAAAATAATTTTAAAATCAATTGATGCTAAAAAAGCTCGAGAAGCTGCTCAAAAAGCTCGATCTTTAATTAGGCGAAAATCAGTTCTAGATAATGCTCGAATGCCCGGAAAATTAGCAGACTGTTCTTCTAATGACCCTAAACAATGTGAGTTGTTTATCGTTGAGGGTGATTCAGCGGGGGGATCTGCCAAACAAGGGCGTGATAGACAATATCAAGCAATCCTCCCTATTCGGGGAAAAATACTGAATGTTGAGAAAGCGAGGATCGATAGAATTTTACAGAACAATGAAATCCAAGCTATTATTAAGGCATTAGGTGTTGGTATCCAAGGGGTAAATGATGAAGAATTTAATTTAGATGAACTTCGATATCATAAAGTAATAATTTTTTGTGATGCTGATATTGACGGCTTTCATATAGAAACTCTTTTACTTACATTCTTCTTCAGATATATGCGTCCGCTTATTGATCATGGTCATTTATATATAGCTGTACCGCCTTTATATAAAATCAGTTATCGAAGAACCAAAGATTATGTCTATTCCGATAAAGAAAAAGAAAAACTTTTTGATGAAATTATGGATACTTATAATCTCTCTTCACACGATTCAATAAAAGTTCAAAGGTATAAGGGTCTTGGTGAAATGAACCCTGATGAGTTATATCGTACTACAATGAATCGGGAATCCAGAATCCTAAAAAAGGTTATATACGAAGATCATCTTGAAACCGATAAAATTTTTACCCAACTGATGGGTAAGGAAGTCACCCCCCGTAAGAAATTTATCATAAATAATTATGATGATGTTGATATTATAGACATCTAAAATAACTTTACTAAAATTAAGGTGCTTATTTTTGACAACAGAAAGAACTAAACAAATTAGGGAGATCTTATTAAAGGAAGAGATGAAAAGTAGTTATATTGATTATGCCATGTCCGTAGTTGTAGGACGTGCTATTCCAGATGTAAGAGATGGTCTAAAACCCGTTCATCGACGTATAATTTGGTCAATGGCTGACAATAATCAGTATTATAATCATCCTCATGTTAAAAGTGCACGTGTCGTTGGAGAATGTTTCGTAGAAGGAACTCTAGTTAATACTCCTTATGGTTTGAAACCAATTGAAAAAATCAAAGTTGGAGAGAAAGTCTACACAGATCGTAGCTTGAGTGAGGTTTTGAAATTATATGAGATGCCAAAAAAGAATCTGAAAAAAATTGAACTTGAGAATGGATTGGAAACTATATGTACTAAAGATCAAATGTTTAAAGTATTTACCCCCGATCTCAGATTTATTTGGAAAAAAGCTTCTAACCTTAAAAATGAGGATTATATTTTATGTCGAGCTCAAGAAAATAAGAATGCTAAATTAATGGAATTAGATGGAATTGTTTTTGATGAAGATCTAGCCTATTTTATTGGATATTTCACAGCAGATGGGTGGATAGATAGAAGTAAAAGAGGATATCATCGCATTGCTTTTGGATCTAAAAAAATAGAAATCCTAGAACATATTAAAAAGATCATAAAAGCAAAATTTAATCAAGAAGAAAATATAACAAAAAGAAATACTGGAATATACTATTTAAGGATTAATAATCATGAACTCAATTCTAAACTTATAGATTTTTTCAAAATAGGAGATAAATATGCTTATAATATTAAAATACCTCCATATGTTTTTAGCTCTCCAGAAAACGTAATTTATTCTTATTTAAGCGGATTAATTGATGGAGATGGACATATACATTCAAGCAGAAATAATTTAAGTTTGCATTCTATTTCTAAAAAGTTTATTAAGGAGCTACAAGTATTACTCTTTTCTCTCGGAATAAACTCCATAACTTACCGTTCGCTTCCAAAACCTCACAAATTCAGAGGACAACTGATAAAAAGTGATAATCCTCTTTATTCACTTGAAATAAGGACTGAAGATTTCTTGAAGGTTTCCAATGAATTAACCTTATATCATCCAAAAAAGAGAAATAGAATAAAACCCCGGAATAGAAGAATAATAGCATCAAAATATGAAGAAATCCCTTATATAGGCAGTTTTATATTTAAGGAATTTTCGGAGAAACATTTGGGTGGAGGATGGTACGAAGATGTAAATGGAAATAAAATTCGAATAGGGATAAAATATCCTGATGGAACAAAAATCAGATATGCCAAAGATTTAAAAAAAAATATTAAAATCTACAAAACTACAATTAGTCTCCTAAATATTAAAGAAAAAATGGAGGCTATCGGATCAGAATATTTACCCCTTATAGAGAATATTTTAGAAAATGACTGGTTTTTCATAAAAGTAAAAACAGTATCAGATTTTTCCGCTGAAAAAACCTATGACATCCAAGTGAAAGATGATCACCAATTTATAGCGAATGGAATGGTAGTTCATAATTGTCTTGGAAAATATCATCCTCACGGGGATGCGGCAGTGTATAATTCTCTAGTTAGAATGGCTCAAGATTTTTCACTGAGATATCCCTTAATCGATCCTCAAGGAAATTTTGGTTCTATTGACGGGGATCCTCCGGCAGCAATGAGATATACGGAGACTAGATTAGCTCGTATAGCCGAAGAACTAATTGGTGATATTAATAAGGAAACTGTAAGATTTGAATCTAATTTTGATAATACTTTAGAGGAACCTGTGTGTTTACCTGCTAAACTTCCGAATTTATTGATTAATGGGACGAAAGGTATTGCTGTAGGAATGTCCACATCTATGCCTCCTCATAATTTGATGGAAGTATGTCAAGCAATAATATCTACAATAGACAATCCTGAGATCTCTATTGAGGAGCTTATGGAAATAATTAAAGGTCCTGATTTTCCAACCGGAGGAATTATTACAAATTCTACGGGAATATATAATGCTTATAAAACAGGACATGGGAGAATTCGGATCAAGGGAAAGGTTGAAATTGAAGAAAAAGGAGATAAAAGAAAATTAGTGATAACGGAAATCCCTTATCTCTTAAACAAGACCAGTTTGGTTGAAAAAATAGCGAAACTGATTCATAATGGAACTTTAAAGGATATATCTGATTTACGAGATGAATCCGACAGAAAAGGAATGAGAATTGTTTTAGATTTAAGGAAAAAAGCCCAACCAGAGATAATAAAGAATATCTTATTCAAACGAACCAGACTTTTTACCAGTTTTCATGTCATAAACTTAGCCCTCGTCAATGATGGAAAACAGCCAAAGATTTTAAATTTAAAAGAACTGATTGAAGAGTACATTCAACATCGTCTTGAAGTAATTTATAAACGAAATCAATATGAACTAAAGAAAGCACAAAAGCGATTACACAAGGTTGAAGGTTTAATTATCGCATTAAATAATATCGATGCGGTAATTGCAATAATTAAAGGTGCGAAAGATAGAGGGGAAGCAGAAACAAAATTGATGGATAATTTTGAACTTAGTGAACGTCAAGTAAAAGCGATTTTAAAAATGCCTTTATCAAGACTTACAGGCTTAGAACAACAAAAACTATTTGATGAGGAAAAAGAACTTAAAACTAATATCGCAGAATTTAAAGATATAATAGCAAAACAGGAGCGACGGCTAAATATTATAAAAAAGGAATTGGTAGAGTTAAGCAAAAACTTTGGAGACGAAAGAAAAACAGAAGTAATCGAGGAAAAAGTAATTAAAAATATTAAGAGAAAAGATTTAATCAAAAAAGAACCTACAATTGTTATATTTACAAAAAACCATTATATTAAGCGAATACCTATAAAAAGTTGGAGAACGCAACACAGAGGAGGAAGGGGTAAAAAAGGAATGGAGGTCGGAGAGGAAGATCTTATTCAAGATCTCTTTGTATGTTCAACCCATGATACAATCCTTTTCTTTACATCCAAAGGTCGAGTTTATTCCATACGATGTTTTAGAATTCCTCAACAAACAAGAACAGCAAAAGGGAAGCCAATTGTTAATATTATCCCTCTCCAAAAAGAAGAGATAATCTCCGAAATGATTCCAATTAATAATTTTGATACACCCGATATGTTAATTATGGTAACACGTAATGGTATTTCTAAGAAAATTAAAGTGAAAAACTTTTCTAAAGTACAGAGTACCGGTATTAGGGCACAGCGAATAAAACCCGATGATGCTCTCGTTAGTGTTAAACGCCTTACAAGTGATATGCAAGATATTTTCATTGCTACAAAAGATGGATATGCTATAAGATTTGATGAATCCGAACTCAGGGAATTAGGAAGAAATACCATGGGGGTAAAAGGAGCAGATTTAAGAAAGAAAGACGAAGTGGTGGAAGCTTTGTTAGTAACTGATGATGATATCGTTCTCACTATAACGAAACAAGGATATGGCCAGAGAACTTTCATAAAGGAATATAGAAAAACTGGCAGAGGTGCTAAGGGAGTCATAAATATTAATTTAACCGAAGACGATGAAGTTATTGCCGTGCGTGTTGGAAAGGAGAAAGATCTTATTATCGGATCTGAACAAGGACAAGTGATAAGAGTACCAGTTGGTTCAATAAGAATAACCCACCGAAAAGCTAAAGGCGTAAGAGTCATCAATTTATATGACGATGATTCTGTTTCTGCCATCGGGAAATGTTCCAAAAATCTCTAAAATAAGGCTTTTCTTTAATTTTAGAGCTTATATTTCTTATAATTTTTCTTTCCTTAACCTTCCACCTAATTAGTAGATTTTTTCATTTTTGATTTTCTATATCCTTAATATTTAAATACTTTAAAAAATTGATTTATTCTACATTTATTAATATTCAATTATCTGAATAAAAATGGAAAAATTAAAGACAGATAAGCAGGAATTGCTTATCGGGCTCATTTCTGATACACATGTGCCTTCAAGGACTTCAGAAATTCCTAAAACAATCCTTGAGGACTTTAAAAATAAAAAGGTTGACTATGTTTTTCATTTAGGGGATTTTACCTCTATTGATGCATATAATCAATTAATTGAGGAATTTGGCGAGGACAAGATTTTTGCGATACAAGGTAATATGGATTCTCACGAGATTATAGAGAAATTACCTGAAAAACGGAGTTTGGAAATACTGGGACACAAAATATTGATGGTGCATGGCATGGGAGGGCCTAACATGATAATTAGGCGTTTGAACAAAAAAATGGATTTGGAACCCTATGATATTGTAATCTTTGGACATGTTCATAGACCTTATAACGAAACGTGGAAACATGGACGATTATATCTTTTCACTCCTTTAATCTTTAAAGATTCATCTGGGAGATTTAATTTTGGAATTTCGATAACTACAATGTATTTATTCATTTGATATTTATAGATAGGGAGAATTAGGTATTTAAACTTAAAGAGGAATCAACTATAAGAGATTTTTTTATTTTAAAAATGTTAATAAACTGTCCTTAAAGTAAAATCACCTTAATAAAAAAGAAGGAATGGAAAAAAATTAGGTAATAAGTAATGTTAGATTACGTTATTTTTCTTGAGGACCCAATCGTCGATGAGGAAGGTTTGCTCG
>CAZZIC010000166.1:0-9376 GCA_964653985.1 uncultured archaeon
GTTATCTCAACAATGCCGTTTACGGAGTTATTATAAGGATCTAAAGCACTCACATTAATTGTGTAGTTTCCACTACTTAAAATGGTTGAATTACTTACAGTGTTATTATTTATAATACTAAAATCGCTGTTATTGACCAGGTATTCCTTGATACCAGAAAGGTCGGTTGCGTTTATCATAAATTCAATTTTTTCCCCATAATCAACGGTAATATTTGAGGGTAAATACACCCACTCAGGGGAGGTTGTATCTTGCACGATTATTTTGAATTTTGTTTCGCTATATTGATCAAATGGATCGTAGGCTCTAACAACAATATTATGCGTATTCACTTCCATACTTGTTATGTTTTTTATTAAACCATACGAATCAGCCGAAAAATAACTTCCCTCATTAATCCAATAATTTTCAATATTAATTGGATCATAAGCGGTTATATCAAATTCAACTCCTTCACCATACTCTACAATAATATCTTCTGGTACGGATTGCCATTTAGGTATAGAATTATCGGGTATGAAAGATATTGAGAGAGCAGCTGAATCATTTGTAATATCTTCATAAAAATTGTAAAAATTTGTATCTTTTCCAAAATTTAAGCCACTTGTGTAATTTCCTCCAACATAATCAATATTTTTATAGTTAAACACGATATTTCCCGATTCATACAGAATCAACTGGAATGTTCCGATTTTGTTGCCATCATTATGGCTTACTTGATCCCACTGAGCAATCCAATAAGAGGTAAAGTTTTTTATAAAAAGATTCCCAGTTGAAATATTTATATCATCCCAAAATGGGGCGATTTGTAAATAATGTTGAGCTTGGTTCGAAGGAAAATTTTGGTTATTACTGTCGTTTGGGGTTTTGTTGGAAAAACTCACATATCCAAATGATGAGAGAGACAATTTTGAAAATGAGTTGTTAAAATACCGGAAGGTGAAAGGGAGATGTACCTCTGAGTAATCCCCATAAGTGAAATTTAAGTTGACACCATCGGATGCATCAATCCAATCATATTTACTGCTTTCTCTTAGCGAATAATTTATAATTGGAGCTTCTAATCTAATATCATCTATTAACCAACCTCTATAATCATTTTCAAGCTCGTTTTTTGTATCAAAATGAAACCTCAATTGAACATCTTTATAGCCTGCATATGCATTAAGATTTAACTTAAGTACTTCCCAATTAGGGATATTATTTGAATCAGAATATAATAAATTCCAATGTGAGTTGTCGGTGCTTAAATAAATTTCAGTAACGTCCTCGGACCCATCAAGTTCTTTCCAATGATATAATTCCAGCGAAGCTTCTTTAACATTTGATAAATCAAAAGGTCTTGAAGTTAAATTTCCAGAAACTATTTCTCCAGTATCATAATTCCCCGTATCTTCTTTCCCAAACCAGAATGATTGATTATCTGAATAATAAGAATTAGTCCATTGACTGTCCGAACCAGTTTTATGCCATAATCCTCCAATCTCTTCCCACTTACTTAGTTCACTATCAAGATTTTCAAAAAAAGATAAGTAAGAACTTAGATCAAATCGTAGCGAAGCATCTCCTTGTCCCGAAATTGCTTTTACTACAATATAATATTTCCCGGTACTTGAAGGTTTAAAAAATACTTTTTCGTCTTCTCCCAACTTTTCGTTTGTCCCAGAAGCCAATAATATTGGTTCTCCTATAGAATCAGGATCATCATCGTATACGTAAATATCAAAATCAGCTCCAGAGGGAACATCTAATGTAAATTGATAATTTAAATCAGCTTTTAAATTGGCATGGCATCCAAATCCATGTTTTTTATATGAATCAAGTAAACTACTTGAAATGAAATTTTTTAAAACTTCTCCCGCTTTTAACTCATTATTAAATGCTTCAATGGCAGCATCAATATTAATTCTTCCATATCCTTCATGTGCATCTTTCCCACCCCTCTCCAAAGTTGGAGAGTAGGAAGGGTAAACTTCACGTTTTAATGGATACGTCTCCGTTGCGCTCATTAGCAACAAAGCTTTAACAGTTTTTGCCTTACTTGCTGAATAAGCCCAATTCTGACTACCTCCCATAGCATCAATTAAAAGACTCGCGGCTCCCGAAACTGCTGGAGTGGACATTGAAGTACCTTGAGAAGGTTTTAGATCGTCTTGATATTTATCATTTGCCTCTCCTTCTAAGTCATTATCATCCGTATCTGCGGAAAATATTGAAAAATCATAATAACCCCCACCAGGAGCCGTGATATCTGGTTTAATTGTATTTCCACTATAAGAAAACCCTCCTTGACTACTATAATAAGTAATATTATCATTTGAATTAGTGGCAGCAACAGTTATCACATTATCAGCATCTCCTGGGGAATTAATATTATTACTTCCTTTACCTGAATTTCCAGCAGCAACAATAGTAACAACACCATTTTCAACTGCATTATTTACAGCATCAATAACGGATAATACTGATTGGGAAAATCCAAGACTTAATGACATTACAGTTATATTATGATTTTCTTTTTCATCTAAAACCCATTCAATACCATTGAGCAATTCAAGTTCAGAACCCGAACCAGATCGATCCAAAACTTTTACGCCCACTAATTTATTATTGGGAGAAACACCATTCCAAGTATTATTTTTATATGTGAAAGGAGGATCAAAAGGCCAATGAACTTGTCCTCTAAAATTTATATCATAAGAATCTATGACATTATTACCATCACCGCTATCTTCTTTAAGAGTTAAGTTTAAAATCAATTCATACATTCCAAGAGAATTACTATCTACATTTAAGCTTACCTGATCTACCCAATTATCATTATCGTTTCCAGTGGTGTTTAAATAATCATTCTCTTTATAAATATGGGCTCTGGCATCGATATCTTCGGGATCTCCAGTAAAATCAGAGAAATTGCAATAAATTATTATTTTTCCAGGTTTAGTTACATTGAATTTTGAAATTGAGAGTAATTCTGGATTTTGAGTTATTTGATAATTTTTGAATTTTCTATTTGCTTCTGCCACGGATACAGTTCTATTTTTAGAATCTAAATTTACACTCCCATTTCCAGCAGCAATTGCTCCAACATGGGACCCATGTCCATTATCATCGTATACATTTTGTTTTGAGTTAATGAAATCTTGCCAAGCGATTATTTTGTTAGTTTGGAATAAATCGTGCTCATCATCTAATCCAGTATCTAAAATTGCAATGGAAGTATCTTTTGAGCCGTTATAATTAAGGGTGTCCCAGACATAGGGTCTTACATTCATATTTCTGGTGGCATAATATAGCTGAGCTTTCACTTTTGAATTATGTTCTATTAGATAGGGAATTCTATAAGAGTCCAATTTAATCTTATAATTCATCAAACCATCGTAATTAATAGTTCCAGCAAATCCATTTATGGCGTGTTTAAAGGTTGAATTTATATTTCCTCCGAAATCCTTAAATATTTCTAGCAATGTATTGTATTCCCCTTCGGGAAACTTAATTATTATCGTAATTTGTTCGAAACTCAAATTATTCAATTCATCATTAACATTATTCTTGAAATTATGAGATTCTGTATCACTAAAAGCGTTTTCTTCAATCTTAGGATTTTTTAATAATTCATCTAATTTTTTCTCGAACAAGTCAGCAAATCCATTCAAATCTTTATCTACTTTTTTGACTTCATTAACCCATTTTGTTTTTTGGGTATCATTTAGTTGAAAACAATTATAATAAAATTTTTCGGGATCCTCTTGCCTTAGCTTTAGGGAGGTTTGGGTAAGATTTTTCTCATAGTCTCTTAATATAAATAGGTTCATAGAAGAGAATAACAATAGGAGAACAAATAGAAATAAAATAAAATTCAACTTTAAATTTCTATTTTTAGTATTTAGCATTCAAAACCCTTAATTAAGAAATAATTAATCTAAATTTAATAGAATAGTAATTAACAAATACAAAAAGAATTATTTAAAACTTTTTCAAATAGAAATAAGGTAATTATAGGAAAGATTCTATAAAATTTGAGTTATTTCTTTGTGCTTTCAGTCAAAATTTAATATTGAAATTTTAGAAGAAAATTATCAGAGAAACTGGTCTAGTGTTGTTTGTTGTTTAATGAAAGGAATGATTTTGCTACTGTGTTTCCACCATTTCAGATCAACCATCATATACTTACCCATAACCTTCAAAGCATTATTAAAATTATCGGTAATTTTTGGGATATCTCTTTCCATCGCTTTATTTACGGTTTCGCGAATTACCCAAACCCCCAAGGGAACCACATATCCTGACGAGACTTCTCGAAATATTAAAACTCGTGCTTGCCTTCTTATTCGATATAAATATTCACATACCGCCTTTCGAGCAGCATAATAAGCTCCAGTAATATTACTAGCATAAGATTTGCGCCCATTGTAAAATTCATAGTCAGTCATTATTTGTGGCTTCAAATTCTGAGAATTTCCATCTGGATCCACATTCCAAAGAGAATTAGGAGCCCACACTTCATTCATTTCATACATAAAACTTCCCGGAAAGAGGAGGATCTTAAAATGGTTATCCAAATACGTCGCTTCAAAAATTCTATAATCATTAATCTCCGGAAAGGTTTTGATTTCCTCAATTAATTTCTTGGAAATGATATCATCAACGGCGGTGATCGTCCATCTTGTTGGGACCAGCTTACGATTATCTTTCTCTCCTAACAATCCCGCAGAGAAAACCCGCTGTATTATCGATAAAGGAACGTTTCCCTTCATATATAAATAATCAGAAACCGCTTTTCCTGCCTTTAAATCCCTATCAGAGACGCAGTAATCTACTTTCGGGTGAACTTTGACATTTTCATCAATTCTAATCTTTTTTGTATAACCCGCAGGACCCATTGGAAGGGAATGGTTATCCATATTCATTCTAAGCGAAAGTTTTTCGAATTGAGCTTCTGTATCTACCGGACGGGCTGCCATCGAAAGGAGTTGGGAGCGTTCTAAAAGTCTTTGCTCCTCTAAGGAAGGAGTATTTTTAAGTTTATTTTGACCCACAAAAACATTTGTTTTAAAATTACTCCTTATCAAACTGCTCCGATATTTGATCAGCTCTTCCATTCTTTTTCCAAACCATAATTCAGGAGCGTCCAAAATATGTGTATCTACATTGTTTTGATCTCGTGAAAATTGACTAAAAGGCACTAAGGGCCCAATAGCCACATTCGGATAATTAAATCGCCCTACAAAGAATCCTGGTGGACTAGCCCCAAAGATGTCCACATTTCTCATAGACTTACCAATCTCAAAAGGGACTATTGACTTTAAAACGGATTTTTTGAGTAAAATGGGACAAGATGGCTTGCCACATAGCATTCGTGCGCCTTTACAACGAAGGCATACATTTTTTTCTGTAGGTGGTCTAACGATCTTCAAAACCTCGCGATGTTAAGTTAAGAGTAATTCTAAATATTGATAAGAGATTTAAAATTTCTGATACTGAGGAAATTTATTGTTATTCGTAATAAAAATTTCAGTAATATATTCTTTTTATTTATGAGATTTATGATTATTTAATCTTTGATTAATAATTAATAATTCAAAAGATATCAAAAAGTGAATTATTAAAATGATAATGAAAGATTGCTAAATAATAATGGAGATGCTTTCCACTAAACTCAAAAAAATATTCCTAATCAGATTCATCTGCTTTTTGGAGTAATAAAACAACTCGTGTTCCCTTAGAATAATCGGATTCAACCTTATTTTCAATCCATATTTCTCCTTCGGATAAAATTACTACCTTTTTGACAATAGATAATCCAATTCCCATACCTCCGCTGGAATCTAATTTCCGAGAAATAGTACCTTCTCTGAATTTCTTTTTTTGATCATCAAGAATTCCCTTTCCATTATCTTCAATTGAGAGTTTGTAAAACTCATTATCATCCTCCTTATAATCTCCAACCCGTATAGTTATTTTTTTAGGATCAGAATCATTATGAACGATCGAATTATTAAGCAAATTCTGGATCGCGATGTCAATGAATTCTGACGCGACCACTATCATCGAATCTCTCTGATAATCAAAACTAATTTCAATATTTTTTTCACTCGTTGTTTTTTTTACCTTCTTAATTAATTCCTCCATACGTTCAACGAGATTAATCTCTTTATTCGTGGATTTCTTCTCATCAATTTTTGCCAATCTTTGGATATTTTCTATTAGAATTTTACCTCTTTCAATTTGATCTTTTATACTTTCAATTCTTTCCAATTCAATTTCTTCTGAATTTTCCTCAATTTGATTGATATTAAGAAGAATCACTTGTAATAAATTGTTAAAATCATGAGTGAGAAGATCTTGATAAAATTCGGCTTGTTGGTAGGCTTCTTTGTATTTTTGCTCCGACTTCTTTAATTTCTGCTCTGCATGTTTTTTCTCCGTAATATCAAAAAAGGTAAGGACCGTTCCTTCAATGCGGTTGTCTTCAGTCCTATAAGGCATAACACGCATTGTGTGCCATTTACCAGATTCTGTTTTCACATCTTTTTCAATAGAGTTTAAATCCTCCTGAACACTCGAAATATCTTCCATTAATTTGTCGTATTTAAGTTTCGAAGATATATCTCGAAAATCTCTTCCTACATCGTTTTCAATTAAACTAAAAAGCTTTTTTGCAGGAGGGGTAAATCTCTTAACGGTATAATCCTCACCCAAGAAAATAGTAGCAATTTCACTACTTTCGATCAAGTTTTTAAGATCGTTATTTAAGTTTGTTAGTTCTTCAATCTTATTTTCTAATTCAGTATTTACGGTCATTAGTTCCTCATTAACAGATTGAAGTTCCTCTTTAGATGTTTGGAGTTCTTCGTTAGTAGTTTTTAGTTCCTCATTTGATGATTGTAATTCTTCATTTGCGGCTCTTAATTCTTCATTTGTAGATTCTAGTTCTTCGACGGTGGATTGTAAATGATCCTTTGTATATTTTAATTCGTTTTGAAGTTGTTCTATTCGTTGCTGAGCTAATTTGTCGATTTCCTGTTCAATTTTATTTTCAGTAAGATCTGATAATTTAACCAAGTTTTCCTCAAAAACTATTAGTATTAAACCCTTTTCTCTTGGAGTTTCATTTATAGAACGAGCGATTAAGTTTATTCTAATTATATCACCGTTAGTTTCCACTTCGATATTCTCAAATTTTATTTTCTCATTTATTGTTCTAGCTTTTTTTATAGCGGAAGTGAGAACTAAATCCAAACCTTGTCTTGCCATCTTTAAAATATCAAGCTCTGCTTTTCCAACCGGAGGTTCAAGAAATTTTCCCGTACGACCATGTGTATAAATTATTTTATTTTGAGAATCAATTATCACACTTGATGGAGAAAATTCTTCTAACATAATATCTTTCATTAAAAGCTCGTAATTAAGCTCTTCAAGTTGAGATTCTTTTTCCCTTCTCTTCACTTGCTCTTGAGGTTCTCTCAACTGGTAATCTATCAAAGGTGGAAAAGGTCGTTCATATCCTATCATCTTCTCAGAAAACTCTTGCTTTTTGAAGATTTTATTTTTTCTATCAGCTTCCTTGAACAACTTGGAATTTACACCAACTGATTCGGCACTTCCCAAGAATAAAAAACCTTCGCTTTTTAAGGAATAATGAAATATTTTAAGCAATTTTTCTTGGATATCTGATTGTATATAAATTAGAAAATTTCGACAACTTATCAAATCTATATCCGAAAATGGGGGATCTGTTATGACATTATGATGAGCAAATACAATCTTATTCCGGATACTTTGCTTCACTTTATAAGTATTATCTTCAAGAATAAAATATTTATTAAGGTATTCTTCCGGAATATTGGTGGAAATATTCTCAGGATATTCACCCGAACGAGCCCTTGTTATTGCTTTATGATTTGCATCACTAGCAAATATTACAATTTTTTTATCTATATCATGTTCTAATAAATAATCTTGAAATAGCAAGGCAATTGAGTATGCCTCTTCTCCCGTAGAACATCCAACCACCCATATCCTTACAGATTCGCCATCCTCTTTCCTTTCAATAACTTTTGGTATTACAATATCCTTTAATTTCAGAAATGTTTCTTTATCTCGGAAAAATTCGGTGACTCCTATTAAAACTTCTTCAAAAAGTTTTGTTTGTTCTTCAGGATGCTGTTCTAAGAATCTGGCATATTCTTCGGGGGAGTTAATATGTTTTACAGCCATCCTTTTTGAGATTCTCCTACTCAAAGTTGTTTCCTTATAAGCTAAGATCTTCTCTCCATCCCCGCCTTGTAACTTTTCTATCACTTTTCCTATATTATCTCCTACTTTTGAAGGAAGACCATAATAAGTTCCTTCTTGGCTAGGTTTAACATAATTTTCAACATAGCGTAAAATCTCTTTGGGCATATCTTTTACTGAAATAGCATAATCAACTTCAACATGTGTTAGTGCGCTATTTGGCATTCCGGAATATTTTGCTTCTTTGGGATCTTGAATGATTGCAATACCTCCATGACCTTTAATTTTTCGGAGTCCCAAAGTTCCATCTGTACCTGTTCCACTAAGCACAATAGCTATAGACTTATCCTCTAACTCATCTGCCAAAGATCTAAAGGAATGATCGATAGGAAGTCTCTGTCCCCTCGGTTTTTTATATTCTTCAAACTGAAATCTTCCGTTTTTTAGGACGACATTTTTATTGGGAGGACGTATATATATTACGTTATTTCTTAATAGTTCTCCGTCTTCTACTAATTTTACATCTAGGTTAGTAAAATTCTTGAGAATATTATTCAACTCAGTTTCTCTGGTAGGATCTAGGTGCATAATTATAATAAATGATAAACCTGGTTTTTCGGGTAAATTACCAAAAAATTCTTTTAAGGCATCTAAGCATCCAGCAGAACATCCCAGACCAACTATTGGAAATGGATAAAGGGAATTCTTTACTTTTGTTTCATTTCCATTTTTTTTATTTTCATTCATAATTTTCAAGATTAGTTTGCTTTCAGAAGAATTCTACATCTTACTTTAAATCATTCTATAGCTAAAGAAAATTAAAGTGAGATATAATTAATTCTAATAAATAATAAGAAGTAATACAACTATTTAATTTTTTATTAAACCTATGGTATTAATGGGTGACAGAGTTAATCTCTAAAAAAGTAATTGGTTATAGTTTTTTAGAAAGTAAATCCTTATTTTTTACTAACGGACGATTCCTATCGACAATTTATTTTAATAATGAATATAGGGATAATAGAAATTTTTATGTTTTAGCTAGTAGATTAATTAAAGCTCTGGGAATATCTTTATAATCTTTTACGGCAATAAATTTTCCTTTTCCAACTTTGGCTATTTCTCTACAAACATCAAT